>NZ_CALPCT010000009.1:0-85176 GCF_943193075.1 Streptococcus caecimuris
ACTCAACTGTGCGGAGGTGGGACGACGAAATCGAATTCTAACGAATTACCGATTTCTGTCCCACTCTCTTTATTTTAAAGATGATACAAATCTTCTACAATGGCGGCTACTTTTTTAATATCTCCCAACATCCCCCGCATTTCAAAATCGGCTAACATGGGGAAACCAAAGCGTTGGCTGTATTGCTTAGCGGTTAAACAATATTGATTGTTAAAATTCCGATTGCCTGATCCAACCACTCCTAAGCACTTGCTGGCATTGTCTCCATAAGCAATAAAATCCGCAACATCTGTCGTCAAAATTTCCACATCGCCATTGTCAACACCATTTCCACCCTCCAAATAGGTAGGCAAAAAAGTGATAAAAGGATTGGTCATTTCAAAGAAGGACTGGCCCTCTTTGACCATGTCTTTCACATGCACTTTCTCGATTTCAAGTCCGGGATGGGCTTCCAGCAAATAGTCACTTAAGCGGCGGACAAAACTCTCTGTATTCCCACTCAGACTAATATAAACAAAGGATACTTTCATCTTTTTTCTCCAATCAAGAAGCTCTCTTATCCTCTAAGAGAGCTCCATTCAAACTTATCTATTATGCCGTAGCTTGAGCTTTTCTCAAACGCAAGGTTTTATACAAAACAATTCCAAGGAAGAGAAGAGATAAAGCAGTCAAGAGCAACAAAGCAATGGACGAAGATGCTAGATATCGTTGACGAAGGGACGGGGTTGAAAAACTAGCCAATAGCGGACGCCCTGCAAAATAATTATAGCAAGAGAAGGCTTGACTTAATAAAATCTGCCCCATGTAAGTATAATGGGCTGTTAACAGATCCTGCTTCATAAAGAGGAAATAGAAAGTTGCCAGTAAGGCAATCAGAATCAGGGAAACAAATAAAAAGGTTAGTGGAGACTGATTGAGTTGGGCTGATTTCTCATAATATGTCACATAGTCCGCCTTGTCTTGAGCCGTTGTTAAACCAAGTTGTTTCGCAAAATCATCTGTCAGCTCAAAACTCTTTGAAGCTCCAAAGGTTGAGACAGCTGAAGTCAGGGTTCCAACCGTAGAGAAAAATAACAGGATGTAAAGATAGATAGGTTTCTTTTTCATACAAACTCCTTTTCATTTCTTACACCCTATTATATCGCGATACAGATAGAAAGGCAAGCGCCTCAAAACAGTGGAAGCACTTGCCTGATCACTGATACGTTCAAATGAAATTCATTTGGAAAATAATGTGTGCAAAAGATGAAAAAGACATCACAACTGTATCATTGGAATGATTAGAGATATAACGGAGTCCTATAAACTTTCATTCGAACACCACCAGTATACCTCATTCTCTTCTTCTTGTGTCATCCATTTCTATTCTGCTTCATTTCGACACGATTTGGTCTATAAAAGCCATTTCCTCTCCTTATCCAAAAACTATTCTGTTCTATTTCTCAACTATTTGGTCATCACTCCCATCAAAAAAGCCAGAAGGACTTGCCTTCTGACTTTCTTTATTTAGATGAATGGACGAAAGAACGAAGAATTAATCTTCTTTTTTCTTGCGTGCAAGACCCAATCCAAGCAATCCAGCCATCGCACCTGCAAGAACAGCTGCAGTTGAGCTTTCTGTACCTGTATTTGGAAGCGCAGGTGTTTGTGGTTGCGCAGGTTGTACAGGCTGTTCCGGAACTTCAGGAGTTGGTTCGGTTGGAACCTCTGGAGTTGGTGGAACGATTGGTGTAGGTGGAACAATTGGTGTTGGTGGGTTATATGGTGTTGGTGGAGTTGGAGGAACTGGCGTTGGTGGGGTTGGAATATCTGTTTCCGTTACCACTTTATTCTTATGCCATTTCACTTCAGCTTCCGGTTTCACCGGATTCGTATTTGGAACAACTTCAGGAGTCGGTGGGGTTGGCTCTGTTGGTGGAGTTGGTGATTTTGGTTCCTCCACATCGACCGTAATCACAGTGTAGTTAGGTGCTGTTGGCGGAGTTGGTGATTTAGGTTCTTCTGGTTTCGTTGGCTCTGCAGGTAGATTTTCCACTGTAATCGTTGGTGGAGTTGGAGCCTTTGGTTCTGTTGGTTTTGTTGGCTCTTTCGGTTCTTCTCCTGGCTCTTTAGGAAGACCTACATTTGAGTTGATGGCAAACCAATAAACCGTTGGTTGACCAGCCGCATTGGCACCATTAGCCGTAAAGACTAAGTGTCCATCTGACATCTTCAAGCCTGCTCCACCATAATAGAGGTATGGAGAAGATGGATTATCCCAACCTTCAAGAGTTGTTGAAGATTCACCGTTAAAGACAGAGCCATGTTCAATATATTGGTTATCTTTAAAGGAAGTCACTTCTTTAGTAGCAGCATCATAAGAAACACTTGAGTTTGGAATTGGAATAAATTTATTATTTCCAACATTTACAGACTCTTGGTGTTCCACGTTTTCAAATTTCTTCTTAGGCGTGAACGTAATTTGACCTGTAGTTGCATCTACTTTGTATGATCCGATAACATCATCCTTACCTTCAAAGGTAAATTCTTCTGTACCAATAGAATGAACACTTCCTGAACCCGAAGCATTTACAGTTAACGCATCCGTTACTTCTTCCTTCTCAGGTGTCGTACCAGGAACCCATTTACCTGTGTCATCTTTAACATAACCATATTTCTGAGTCACAATTTTGAGAGGGTTGTCTGCTGAAATGGAAACAGTTGCAGTACCAAAGTCTGCTTTTCCTGTTTTAACCTTCACTTCATTGTTTTCAATGCTCATGGATGAACCATCTGCATATGGATCCCAAGTTCCACGAACAGTGTTGCCATTTTTATCTTTGGCTTCTACTGTAAGGGCACGAGGTTTGTCTCCACTATCGACATAGGAAGCACCTGTCCAGTGGTTGAGCGAGTTCAAAGCGACAATGGCATTGCGTTGAGTCAAATCAAATTTATTGCCATCACCATCATAGAATTCAACATCGACAGCAACCTTAACAGGTTTGTCTTGGTCTGTTGAAGCACCCACTGTCATGGTTACCGTTGGATCTGCGTTGACTGCTGCAATCCCTTTGCCATCATTTGATGGAAGACTTAAAATCTCATAACGGTAAATCACACGTTTGATTGGATGCATATCCGTATTTTCACGCATGCTGGACTGATTCAAGTTATCATAAGTAACGACAAATTTATCGCCTTCTTTCACTTGAATGTACTCAGTTTCATTATTGGCCCAAGGACTAGTTGCTACAATATCTGAAGCTTCCAATTTATTAGAATCATATTGATGGACATTGCTTGTATTTAAACGAGCTTGAGCATCACGAGTAAGATAAGTGCTGATGCCGTCAATGGTGTGAGTTGCACCACCTTCACGTTGGAAGGTCAAATCTTGAACAGTTGAAACATTTTTAAGGTCAGCATACGCATTGTCTGTCATATATTTGTCGTATGCTTGTTTCGCGTCCGTATATTGTTTTTTGGCAACTTCGTATTCAGCTAATTTCTTTTGATAAGCAATATAATCATTTTCGTACTGTACTTTTTCTACATTGTATTTTGCAAGATCAGCTTCGTATTGAGCCTTAGCAGCATCTTCTTCTGCCTTCTTCGCTACCAATTGATCATAAGCTGCTTTATCTTTATCGTATTGCGCTTTCTTAGTTTGGTATTCTTGTAAATCTTTATCGTATTGCGCTTTCGCTGTATTGTAAACAGCCATTTCTGCTTCATACTTAGCTTTTGCTTCTGCATTGGCCTTATCTGCTGCTGCTTTTTCTGCTACTTTAGCATCGTAGGCTGCCTTTTTAGCATTGTACTCTTCTAAAGCTTTATCATAAGCTGCTTGTTGGGTTTTGTAGTCTTCTACTTGTTTCTTGTAAGCCGCTTCTGCTTCTGCATTTCTCTTTTCAATCAATGTGATTTCTTGAGATTTTGCTTCATACTCCGCTTTTGCCTTTTTGTAGTTATCAACTACTGTGTTGATTTCAGCTGTTTGAGCTTTATTATCTGCTTCTGCTGCTGCGATAGATGGTTGGACTTTTTCAGCTTCTTCTGTAACGGTCACACCTTCTGTAGCCGCATCAGCTTTTGCTTTTTCAAGTTCTGGTGATTCTACATAAGTCGTCGTAACTGTTTTATTTCCTTCTGTCACAGTTGTAGATGTCAACTTAGAACTTGTTGAAACAGCTGCATCGCTTGTTGCTGTATCCGTAGTAGTCGCTTCAGTTGCAGGCGCTGTTGCTTCATCTGCTTTCACTTCTGCTCCGTAGGTATTAACAGTAGCCAATCCAGCGATGGCCAATGAAACAACACCGACTGATAACTTACGAATTGAAAATTTTTCCTGCTTCGAAACATGTTCACGATAGCTTTTCATTTTCAAAACTCTCCTTTTTTGTTTAAAAAAATCTCACTGTAGAGGCAAAAATATGCTACTTCCAGTTAACTTCATTGTATCACAATCAACCATTTTTATATATTTGTCAATTTAATTTTTTATTTTACTTTAAATATATAACAACTTGAATCCCCAAACTTTCCTTGCCTTCCCCATCTTTAGTTGAAAATATATGCAAACGCCTGTGAAAAAATCCTTTATTTTCAAGGGTTTTTAAGACACTTTCTCTTTTTATAAATTTCACCGAAAGGCTTTTTAAAGGGAAGTATTTTTTTATACCAATAAATTAGATTTGAAGACTGAAATAAAAATTATGTAATTTTTTCCCTTTAGGGGTTGCAAAATTCAAAAAAACAACACTTTTTGCAGAGTGTCCATTCCCTAAACTAGCTCCATTTCTTCTCCCAAATGAGAAGTAATGAAAAAGACCAAGGTCTTATGGACCTTGGTCTAACAACTAATGATTAGTTTAAGTGCCAGATATCTTCATTGTACTGAGCGATCGTACGGTCAGATGAGAAGAATCCTGCTTTAGCAATGTTTACGATAACTTGATCCAACCATGCATCACGGTCTTCGTAATCAGCCAACATGCGTTCTTTGGTTACAATGTAGTCTTCCAAGTCAAGAAGAGTCATGAACCAGTCTTTGTTGATCAATTCCTTGTGAAGACGAGTCAAGCGTTCCTTGTTACCAACTGCAAGAACGGCATCGCTGATAATGAAGTCTACCAATGGTTTGATAGCTTCACGTTCATAGAAGTCCGCTGATTTGTATGCTGATTTCTCATATAGATCGATTACAGTTTCTGAATCTTCACCGAAGATGTAGATGTTGTCACGTCCAACCAATTCAGCGATTTCCACGTTGGCTCCATCCATCGTACCAAGTGTCAATGCACCATTCAACATGAATTTCATGTTACCAGTACCTGAAGCTTCTTTCGAAGCAAGAGAGATTTGCTCAGAAATATCGCTAGCTGGGATCAAGTAGCTTGCAGCAGTTACGTTGTAGTTTTCAACCATCACCACTTGCAAGTGTGGAGCTACTGCTGGATCGTTTGCAATCACTTCAGACAAGCAAAGGATCAAGTGGATGATATCTTGTGCAATGGTGTAGGCAGGAGCTGCTTTACCACCAAAGAGAACAGTGATTGGGCGAGCAGGGATATTTCCAGCTTTGATGTCCAAGTATTTGTGGATCACATACAAAGCGTTCATTTGTTGACGTTTGTATTCGTGGAGACGTTTGATTTGGGTATCAAAGATAGAGTTAGGATTGATTTCCACACCTTGATGGTCTTTCAAGAAACGAGCCAATTTCCGTTTGTTGTGAGACTTGATGTTTTCCAATTTTGCTTTGACTGCATCTTTATCTTCATAAGAAAGAAGGTCTTCCAATTTAGATGCGTCATGGTGCCAGTCACGTCCGAGGATATCATCCAAGTAGTGTGACAAGGTTGGGTTGGCATGCATGAGCCAACGACGGAATGTGATACCGTTTGTTTTGTTGTTGAATTTTTCAGGGTAAATGTCGTAGAAGGCTTTCAACTCAGAATTCTTCAAGATTTCTGTGTGAAGTGCTGCTACCCCGTTTACGCTAAATCCATAGTGGATATCCATGTGCGCCATGTGTACGCGATCATTCTCATCGATGATTTGAACAGCTGGATCTTTGTATTCAGCGCGAACACGGCGGTCCAATTCTTCAATGATTGGAACCAAGTGAGGAACCACTTCTTGCAAGAATTCAAGTGGCCATTTTTCAAGGGCTTCTGCAAGGATTGTGTGGTTAGTGTAAGCCGTCATGCTACGAACGATAGAGATGGCTTCATCCATTCCAATACCACGTTCTGTCAAAAGACGGATCAATTCAGGGATGACCATTGATGGGTGAGTATCGTTGATTTGGACAACAGCATAGTCAGCAAGGTCATGCAAGTTGCTTCCTTTTTCGATGGCTTCGTCGATGATCAATTGTGCACCGTTTGATACCATGAAGTATTGTTGGAAGATACGGAGCAATTCCCCTTGACGGTTACTATCATCTGGGTACAAGAAGAGGGTCAAGTTGCGAGCGATATCTGTCTTGTCAAAGTTAATACCATCTTCAATAATAGATGAATCAACTGAATCCAAGTCGAACAAACGCAAACGGTTCTTGGTTTCAATCTTGTAACCAGGGACATCGATATCATAAAGGGTAGAAGTCAATGTGAAGTGTGCAAATGGCACTTGGTAGCTACGGCTTGAACGAACGAGCCAGCTTTGGTCAGTCAACCATGCATTTGGAATCGTTTCTTGTTGGTTGTTTTTAAGGACTTGTTGGAACAAACCAAAGTGGTAGTTCAAACCAACCCCATCCCCTGTCAAACCAAGGCTTGAGATAGAGTCGATAAAGCAGGCTGCCAAACGTCCCAAACCACCGTTACCAAGTGATGGTTCCAATTCCACTTCTTCGACTTCGATCAAGTCTTTACCAGCATCTGACAATTCTTTTTTAACATCGTCGTAAAGACCCAAGTTGATCAAGTTGTTAGACAAGAGTTTACCGATCAAGAACTCAGCTGAGATGTAGTAAACTTTTTTCTTACCAGTATTTAATTTCTTTTGAGCGCTTGCTTGCTTCGTGTAATTTAGCAAGGCAATGTACAATTCTTCATTTGAACATTCAGCAATTGTTTTTTGATGATGATCAATCACATATTTTTGTAATGATTCCATGTTGGGAGTCTCCTTTGTTTCAACAATTTTAATAGGGGGAAAGATTATTTTTTTGCTTTCTTAACTTCTTTTTTCAAGTCTTTGTTTTCACGACGATAGATCGTAGTGAAATCAAGCAATTCTTGCTCGACAGCTGGAGTCAATTGATCCGCTGTCATTCGCCATGACCAGTTACCACCGAGAGTAGATGGGAAGTTCATCCGAGCTGAGCCATCTAACTCAAGCAAGTCTTGCATCGTAGCAATCGCCATGAAGCTGACGGAAGCAAAGACGGTGCGAAGCATCGCATGCGGTACAGATTCGTACTCTTTCCGGTTGGTATAACGAGCAAGATACTCACGAGTTGGATCGTCGATTTCATTGCGGTACCATCCAAGAACTGTGTTGTTATCATGTGTTCCAGTGTACATCACAGAGTTGTTTGGTGCCAAGTGAGGGCTATCGATACTTTCATCGTCAGGATTGAAGGCGAATTGAAGAATCTTCATTCCTGGGAAGCCAGTACGTTCGCGAAGCTCAATAACTTCATCCGTCATAAAGCCAAGGTCCTCAGCGATGATGTTCAAATCACCGAGCTCTTCCTTCACGGCTGCAAAGAGTTTGTAGCCAGGACCTTTGACCCATTTACCTGGTGCTGCAGTTTCAGAACCAGCAGGGATTTCCCAGTATGATTCGAAACCACGGAAGTGGTCGATCCGAACGATGTCATAGATCTTGAAGCTTTCACGCAAGCGTTCAATCCACCATTGGTAGCCATCTTTGTCCATTGCTTCCCAGTCATAGATTGGGTTCCCCCAAAGTTGACCAGTTGCTGAGAACTCATCTGGCGGGCATCCTGCAATGCAAGTTGCTTTTCCGTTTTCATCTGTTTTGAAGAGATGAGGATTAGCCCACATGTCACTTGAATCTTCCGCTACATAGATTGGCATATCTCCCACAATTTCAATGTGGTGGTCGTTGGCATAAGCTTTCAAGGCCAACCATTGTTGGAAGAAGAAGAATTGAGTTACACGATGGTAAGTCAATTGATCAGCCAATTCTTCACGGTAGTTAGCCAAAGCTTTTGGCTCACGCGCACGAATAGCTGCATCTGGCCACTCTGTCCAAGCTTTCAAATCAAAGTGTTCTTTAATAGCCATGTATTCTGCGAAGAGCTCCAACCAAGAAGCATTGGCTTCGCAAAAGGCTTGGAATTCTTTTTGATCACCTGATTTCAAGAAGTTCGCAACGGCTTTTTCAAGTAGCGGACGACGTTGTTCGAAAACCTTTGCATAATCCACTTGAGTAGGATCTTGACCAAAGTCCACTCCTTTAAGATCTGCTTCTGTCAACAAACCTTGCTCGATCAAAAGATCGAAATCAATAAAATGAGTGTTCCCAGCAAAAGCTGAGAAAGATTGGTATGGAGAATCTCCATAACTAGTTGTACCAAGCGGCAAGATTTGCCAGTAACGTTGCTTGGTCCGAACGAGGAAATCAACAAAATCATATGCTGATTGACCGAATGATCCGATCCCGTATTGTCCAGGAAGGGAAGAAATGTGCATCAAAACACCACTTTGACGTTTTTTCATGGGTTACCACCTTTTTTTATTTCTTTGAAGCCTGCGATTCGGTGCACGGTATGGGTATCGTTGCAGAGTCGTATCCAGCTCTCAAGCGGCTCTACTCTTTGTTAAAAATCGAACAGGCGCAACTCAGTTTACGCAATTTTTGCGAAAACGTTTGCGTACCATGTTATTATAAACTTTTTCCCTATTTTCTGCAAGGGATTTCTTAAAAACTTTTTTAACTTTTTTCAGAATGTCCTCACCCCCTTAGTGTATTCTTTCCTTTGGCTAATGTCAACAAATTTGATGCATTTTATAGAAGAAAGTTCGGAATTAAAATATTTTTAAAAAAATTGTTTAAAACTACTTGCAAACGTTTTCGCCTTGTGATATACTTAAGACGTTTTAGGAAAACGTTTGTCTAAAACGGTTTCTAATTATTATCTTTTTTTATTCTTTAGGAGGAATAAATCATGAAACGTACAATTTTACGTAGTGCTGCTGTACTTGGTACAGTTGGTTTTGCCGGCTTCTTACTTGCTGCTTGTAGCAATAACTCATCAGGTTCTTCTGAGGCAAGTAAAGAAATCAACGTCTATGTAGACAAAGGCTACAAATCTTATGTTGAAGAAGCTGCAAAAGCTTTTGAAAAAGAAAATGGCGTAAAAATTAACATCAAGACTGGTGATGCTCTTGGTGGATTGGATAACCTTTCTCTTGATAACCAATCTAAAAAAGCTCCAGACGTAATGATGGCTCCATACGACCGTGTAGGTGGTCTTGGTAGCGATGGTCAATTGGCTGAAGTGACATTAAACAAAGATAGCCATACAGATAAAACAACTGAAGCTCTTGTAACAAACGGTGGTAAAGTTTACGGTGCACCTGCTGTCATCGAAACATTGGTTCTCTACTATAACAAAGATCTTGTAAGCGAAGCTCCAAAAACATTTGGTGATCTTGAAAATCTTGCAAAAGATAGCAAGTACGACTTCGCTAGCGAACCTGGTAAAACAACTGCCTTCTTAGCTGACTGGACAAACTTCTACTACACTTACGGTTTACTTTCAGGTAACGGCGGTTATGTGTTTGGTAAAGACGGTACAGATCCTAAAGATATTGGATTGAACAACCAAGGTTCTATCGATGGTATCGAATATGCAAAAACTTGGTATGCTAAATGGCCAAAAGGTTTGCAAGATACAAAAGGTGCTGCTAACTTCATCCAAACACAATTCCAAGAAGGTAAAACAGCTGCTATCATCGATGGTCCTTGGAAAGCTGCTTCATTGAAAGAAGCTAAAGTAAACTACGGTGTCGCAACGATTCCAACTCTTCCAAACGGAAAACAATACTCTGCCTTTGGTGGTGGTAAAGCTTGGGTTATCCCTGCAGGTGCGAAAAACCTTGATGGCGCTCAAAAATTCATTGACTTCTTGACAAGTACTGACCAAGAAAAAGCTTTGTTTGACAAGACCAATGAAGTTCCTGCCAACACAGAAGCTCGTAAATATGCGGTTAGCAAAAACGATGAATTGACAACTGCCGTTGTTGATCAATTCAAGAATGCTCAACCAATGCCAAATATCTCAGAAATGAGTGCTGTTTGGGATCCAGCTGCTACTATGCTTTTCGATGCTGTAAGTGGTAAAAAATCTGCAAAAGCATCTGCTGACGATGCAGTGAAATTGATTAAAGAAACCATCGAACAAAAATTCGGTAGCAAATAAGACAGTTTTTAGGTGTGAGTAAGAGGTTGGAGACAAAGTCCCAACCTCTTATGTTCAATTTTCAAGCACAACTTACTGTCTGACTTGTCTTCTTGCTCTCTAGCAAGGACATTATAAGGAGATTTGAATGACTACAGAACAAAACCCTAAAAAGGCTATGTGGCTCTCTTTGATCCCGGGTCTTGGGCAAATTTATAACAAACAAAAAACCAAAGGCTATATTTTTCTTGCCGTAACCATTCTCTTTCTCGCCTATTTCCTAGGAATTGGAGCTGGAGAATTAGCGAAATTGGTTACACTTGGAACCGTCCGTGGACAAGATAATTCTCTCTTTATCTTGATTCGTGGCGCCTTCCACTTGATCATCACTGTTGTTTACTTCCTATTTTATGCCTTAAATATTAAGGATGCTGGAACAGTTGCTAAACGCATCAACAACGGGATTGCCGTTCCAAAAACCTTGAAAGAAATGGTTCAAGCCATCTATGAAAATGGCTTCCCATATTTATTGATTATTCCTTCATACATTGCTATGACATTTGCGATTATCTTCCCAGTTTTAGTAACTTTGATGATCGCCTTTACCAACTACGACTTCAAACATACCGCTCCAACAACCTTGCTTGATTGGATCGGGTTCCAAAACTTCACTAATATGTGGACCTTGAGTACCTTCCGCTCAGCCTTTACATCGGTTCTTGGCTGGACCTTGATTTGGGCCCTCGCAGCTTCTACTCTTCAAATCGTACTCGGTATCTTGACCGCTATTGTTGCAAACCAACCATTCGTAAAAGGAAAACGAATCTTTGGGGTTATCTTCTTGCTTCCTTGGGCTGTTCCAGCCTTCATCACTATCCTAACTTTCTCAAATATGTTTAACGATAGTGTCGGTGCTATCAATGCACAAGTTATCCCATTGTTTGCGAAGATCTTCCCATTCTTAGATGGCGTTTTGATTCCTTGGAAAACAGATCCTACCTGGACAAAAATTGCTTTGATTATGATGCAAGGTTGGCTCGGCTTCCCTTACATCTACGTCTTGACTTTAGGGATTCTTCAATCTATTCCAAACGATCTTTACGAAGCTGCTTATATTGATGGTGCCAACGGTTGGCAAAAATTCCGCAGCATCACTTTCCCAATGATTATGGCTGTTGCAGCTCCAACTTTGATCAGTCAATATACCTTCAACTTTAATAACTTCTCCATCATTTACTTGTTTAACGATGGGGGACCTGGTTCTGTCGGAGGAAACGCCGGATCTACAGATATCTTGATCTCATGGATCTACAAGTTGACAACCAATTCTTCTCCTCAATATTCAATGGCTGCAGCGGTAACCTTGATTATCTCTGTGATTGTGATCTCAATCTCTATGGTTGCCTTCAAGAAACTACATGCATTTGATATGGAGGATGTATAAAATGAAAAATTCAGTTCAATTTAAACGCCGCCTCAATCATTTCTTGACTTACCTGTACATGGTGGTTCTTTCAATCGTTATCATTTATCCATTGTTGATTACGGTTCTATCAGCCTTCAAATCAGGGAATGTCAGTGCCTTTACACTTGATTTTAGTGGCAATCTTAGTTTTGATAACTTCTCAAAACTTTTCTCTGAAACCCATTATGGCACTTGGTATATGAACACCTTGGTTATCGCCATTATCACCATGATTGTACAAACAAGTATCGTTACCTTCGCAGGTTACGCATACAGCCGTTACAATTTCTTGGCGCGTAAACAAAGTTTGGTCTTCTTCTTGATTATTCAAATGGTCCCAACCATGGCAGCCCTCACAGCCTTCTTCGTTATGGCTTTGATGCTGAATGCCTTGAACCAACCTTGGTTCTTGATCTTCCTTTATGTTGGTGGTGGTATTCCAATGAATGCCTGGTTGATGAAGGGATACTTTGATACTGTTCCAATTTCCCTCGATGAATCTGCGAAATTGGATGGAGCTGGACACTTCCGTCGCTTCTGGCAAATCGTCCTTCCTCTTGTTCGTCCAATGATTGCCGTTCAAGCACTTTGGGCTTTCATGGGGCCTTTCGGAGACTATATCTTGTCTAAATTCTTGCTTCGTGACGAAGTGAACTATACGGTAGCCGTTGGTCTTCAAACCTTTATCAGTGACCAAAAAAATCAAAAAATCGCCTTCTTTGCAGCCGGTGCTATTTTGATCGCGGTTCCAATCTGTATCTTATTCTTCTTCCTACAAAAGAACTTTGTTTCAGGCTTGACAGCTGGTGGAGATAAAGGATAAAATAGAATCTTATTTCAAGCACATTTTATTTTTAAGTTGAGGGTAGTATGGTGGATGCTTTACTACCCTTCGTTAAGAATAAAATCAATGCAAAGAGATTTCTCTTTGCATTTCTGATACTCTTATATTTAGAAAGGTCATCTTATGCCCTATCCTTTTAATTATTTCGCAAGTATCTTCAATTTCCGCTCTTCTTTTGCAAACCGCAAAAAACTGAGCTGGTTCCAAATGATTTTTACTTCTTTCTTTCTAATCTCTATCACACTATTACCTGTGGCTCTGCAAAATGCTCAACTCAAAACCTATCCTTTGACAACCTTTGTCAGCGATGTGTTTGATCCTTTATCAACAGACGTTATGAAAGATATCCAAGAACACGTCGTGATCAAAGACCAAGAGCTCACCTATACAGGGACTAACCCTGTACACAAGACTTCAAAAGGACAGGTTATCTTAGGCCAAGAGGCAAAGGCTAGTGAAGGCAAGGAGTTAACACTCCATTTTGATCGCAAACAATTGATTATCTCAAAAGAGAATAAAGAACTCGCTACAGTCTCATACCAGGCTATTAATCAAGAGAGCCTTCGGGATAAAAAAAGCTTCACTCAAGCTATCTCTAGCGATTGGTTTCGCGACAATCGACTCCCTGTCAGTCTCTTTCTCGTGATTTTCTCTGGCTTCTTATCGACAGTCAATTATTTGATTCTCATCGTAGGGGCATCTTTCTTCCTCTACTTGACACGAAAATCTCGACTCTTTTCACTACAAACTTTCAAGGAATGTTTCAATTGTATTCTGAATTGCTTGGGACTCCCTATTTTACTGAGTGTCTTCATCAGTTTACTATTCCATCAAGTATTTACTACGACGATCATGATCCAAAATGTCTTATTTGTACTCTATCTTGCTATGGTATTTTATAAGACCCACTTCCGTGATCCAGACTATCACCGCTAGGAGGTTTTCTCATGCGTGTTACCATCAAAGATGTGGCAAAACTCGCTGGCGTCGCGCCTTCAACTGTCACGCGCGTCATCCAAAACAAATCCACGATTAGTGATGAAACAAAAAAACGTGTCCGTGAGGCCATGGTCGAATTGGACTACCATCCCAATCTTAATGCTCGCAGCCTTGTCAGCCAATCTAGTCAAGTCATTGCTTTGGTCCTACCAATCGACAGTGACGTCTTCTACCAGAATCCTTTCTTCCCAACTGTTTTAAGAGGGATTACCCAGATCGCGTCAGACAATGATTATGCCATCCAAATCTGTACGGGGCAAAATGAAGAACGGCGGCTCGACAACCTCAAACAACTCATCTACGGAAATCGTGTAGATGGTTTGATTTTCCTTTATTCCAACCCGAATGATCCCCTCGTTGAATTTGCGATCAAAGACAAGTTCCCCTTCCTCATTCTCGGAAAGGCAGCTTCACCTTTTGTATCGCTAGTGGATAATGATAATATCAAGGCTGCATTTGATGCGACGGATTATTTCATTCAACAAAACTACCGAAAAATTGCTTTTATCGGGGGAAACAAAGAACTGTTCGTATCTCAAGACCGCTACCAAGGTTATAAAGAAGCCCTCCAAAAAGCAGGGATTCCTCTCGATGAAAAACTGGTTCATTTCTCATTTGGTTTTATGTTGGAAGACAATTCTTATCAAATGATGGAGAGCCTTCCCCTAGCAGAGTTAGATGCCATCATGACAACCGATATTCTCGTTGCTGAAGGGGTGCGCCAATACCTATTAGAACACCAGCTGACAATCCCGATTATTTCCTTTGATTCGATTAAGCCACGACTCGATATTGAAGCCTATATTGACATCAATGCAGTGGAACTCGGACGTGAGTCTGTTCGGACAATTCTACAAATTATCAAGGATCACAAAGAAGGAAAAACCGTTTGCTACCGTCAATTGATTGACCATACCATTACGAAACTCTAGGAGTCTTTATGTCTACATTTACTGCTTATTTAGATGACCAAGACCTCATTCGTATCCAAAAGGGAGAGGAGCATATCCTTCCTTTTTATTTGAAAACGAACCAAGGTCATCTTGCCTTAATCCCTGTCAAAACGTCAAGTGCAGCGACTGACACAGGAGACTATTTCTTAAGCCCTATTCCACTTGAACTCGGAGAAGAGTACACCATCTACGATGCTACTGGAAATTCTTCTATACTCCACTATCGAAACATCGTTCGCAAACCCATTTTCGATCAAACCTTCACCTATACTGGAGAAGATTTAGGAAGTTTTTACACACCAAATCAGACGCAATTTAAATTCTGGGCACCCATTTCGCAAGATGTGACCCTTCATATCGAAGATCAGGTCTATCCGATGAATCGTACAGAAAACGGTGTCTGGGAACTCGTGCTCAAAGGAGATTGGGAAGGAGCTGCCTACCACTATGAGTTTCGTGTCAATGGCCTAGAACGTCGAATTCACGATCCCTATGCTCTATCCTCTTTAGCGAACTCTGGAGATAGCTTGGTCATCGACCGGAAGAAGATCACACGTCCTATCACGCGTGCCACTCGTCAATTAGACCCGACAGAAGCACTCATCTACGAGATGAGTGTTCGTGATTTCTCTGTCCAAAAAGAGGCTGGCTTTAAACACCCGGGTAAGTTTAAAGGTTTGACAGAGTCGCCCCAACTCAATGGCCAGGTTCTTGGATTTGATTACCTTCAAAAACTGGGCATTACCCATGTACAGTTACTTCCTGTCTACGATTTCGGTAGTGTCGATGAAGAGGATCAATGGAAAGCCTACAACTGGGGCTATGATCCTGTTCAATACAATGTTCCAGAAGGAAGCTATGCGAGTGATCCTAACGATCCTTATGCGCGAATCCTAGAGCTCCAAGACACCATTGACACCTATCATCAGGCCAATCTGAGTGTCATCATGGATGTAGTCTACAATCACGTCTACCAGGCAGATGAGTACGCTTTTGAACAGATCGTTCCTGGTTATTTCTACCGCTATAATGCAGAGGGAGAGCGGACCAATGGAACCTTCTGCGGAAATGACGTGGCAAGTGAGCGCTCCATGGTGAGACACTATATCAAACAATCTCTCAAACAATGGGTTTCCCTCTACGGCTTTGATGGTTTCCGCTTTGACTTGATGGGAATCCTAGACATTCCAACTATGACAGAGATTGCAGAAGAACTCCGTGAAATCTATCCTAACATCTATCTCTATGGGGAAGGGTGGAAGATGGATACCGGCTTCTCTGAAGATCAGCTCGCTCACCAGTATAATGCGAAACGATTACCAGTCTTTGGCTTTTTCAGTGATAACTTCCGGGATACGATCAAGAGAACACTTGTAGCCGGTCACCGTCGTGAGAGTCAACATTCTGCGAATGATTTCGCTAACATTCTAACGGCGAATGTCGGGAAGCTAGGGCCTGCTCATTTCACCCAACCTCAACAAGCCATTCAGTACGTCGAATGCCACGACAATGCAACTGTTTTTGATTATTTCCAACTTGAAAAGGAAGAGATTCGTCTAGAAGATCGAAAAGCTCTCTCACGATTAGCTCTTCATTTAGTGTTACTAGCTCAAGGAGTGCCGTTTATCCATGCTGGTCAAGAATTTTATCGCACAAAAGGGCTCGAAGACAACACCTATAACTTGCCAGATAGTCTCAACCAATTGGACTGGACATCCCTTTCAAAATGCCAAGAAGAAATTGCTTTTCTTGAAGAATTGATTGCTTATCGGAAATCACAGTCACTCCTTCGTTTGAAAAAAGGGCAAGAGATTCGCGACTACTGTGATGTCAAATGGTTGTCTGATCATCATTTGATCTACACGATTGAGAAAGATCGTGAAAAAATAACGATTCTTGTCAATATCGGTGAGCAAGAACAGACCTATCAACATCTGAGTGATAGTCAGCTGTTATTTGCCTATCCTCATGCCAACCTAAAAACCCCTATTCCTAAAGGAAAGGAACTTTCTATTCCTGCCCATAGTTGGCTTCTTCTCCACGAAACTGAATCAACAAAATAAAGGTCACCACAATGTGGGACCTTTATTTTTATTCTTCTGTTTCCACAAAGCGTCCAATGATATGAACGTTTTCTGAAATGGTGATAAAAGCCTGAGGATCAGCTTTTTTCATAATATATTTGAATTCATTAAACTCTGCACGCGTAATAACTGTCAGCAGAACCGCTTTTTCCTGATGGTTATAGGTTCCTTCTGCATTGTGGATAATGGTTGCTCCGCGATGCAATTTTTTATGAATTTTTTCAATAATGGCATCTGGTTGGCTCGTTACGATCATTGCCTGCATCCGTTTTTGCTTGGTAAAGACAGCATCCGTTACTCGACTCGATACGAAGATGGTAATCATAGAGTAAAGAGCATACTTCCAACCAAAGGTCAGACCAGCAATCAACATGATGGTCCCATTGACCAAAAAGGAGATACTGCCGACATTCTTTCCTGTCCGTTTTCGAATCGTCAAACTAACAATATCCGTTCCTCCACTGGAAATGTTGTTCCGAAGAGCAAAACCAATCCCTGTTCCCATGACAACCCCACCAAATAGGGCATTCATGATCGGATCGTTGGTCAACGTAATCACTGGCACGAACTGAATAAAGAGGGAACTCATCGAAACAGTAATAAAGGTAAAGATGGTAAATTTATGGCCAATTTGATACCAAGCCACAATCATCAAAGGGATATTGATGGCATAAAAGGTCAAGGAAACGGGAATCGTAAAGCCAATAAAGCGTTGGCTCAGAACAGATAAAATCTGAGCTAGACCTGTTGCACCGCTGGAGTATACATGTCCTGGTTGAAAGAAGAAGTTGACGGCAATCGCTGATAGAAAACCATACAGCAAGGAAGCTGACACTTTTTCATCGTATTTCTCACGGGAGATGCTCTTCAGCACGCGCAATAATTTAATGTTATAAGCTAGTCGCCGCACATGATAGCGAAATAGCTTATGAAAGCGAATTTTTTTCATTTTCAATCCATCGATTAGAAGAAAAGGAAAATCTTAGAGCAACTGATTCCTAGACTCTCCCTTTTCTCTCTTGTCCTATTCTTGCTCTGCTACTTCTACTTGAAGATTTAACTCATCCAATTGCTTTTCAGAAACGACAGAAGGAGCTTGTGTCATTGGATCTGTCGCCTTGTTATTCTTAGGAAAGGCAATGACTTCCCGAATATTATCTTCACCTGCAAGAAGCATCACGAAGCGGTCCAAACCAATTGCCAATCCTCCATGTGGTGGGAAACCATAATCCATTGCTTCCAACAAGAAACCAAATTGTTCATTGGCAGCTTCTTTTGTAAATCCAAGCGCCTTAAACATCCGTTCTTGTAAATCTTTATGATTAATCCGTAGGCTTCCTCCACCTAATTCATAGCCATTTAAGACGATATCATAGGCAATTGCTCGAACTTTTGAAAGATCTCCTTCCAATTCATGCTCTGTTTCAGCTTGTGGGAGTGTAAATGGATGGTGAGCAGACATATAACGGCCTTCTTCTTCAGACCATTCAAACATTGGCCAATCCACTACCCAAAGGAAGTTGTATTGATTGTTGTCAATCAAGTCAAGCTCTTTCGCAAGACGAACACGCAAAGCACCAAGCGTTGCATTGGCTACTTCAAGAGTATCTGCTACAAAAAGAACTAGATCTTTGTCTTCTAACTGTAAAGCAGCTGTCAAGTCACTTGTCAAGTCTGTCAAGAACTTCGCAACAGGACCGTTCAAAGTACCCTCAGCATATTTCACCCAAGCAAGACCTTTTGCACCGTATTGCTTCGCAACTTCTGTCAATTTATCGATGTCTTTACGAGAGTAATGATCCGCTGCACCTTTGACAACAATCGCCTTAACTGCTGGAGCTTCTGAGAAGACTTTGAAGTCTACACCCTTGACAAGCTCTGTCAAGTCTTGGAGCAACATTTCAAAACGTGTATCTGGTTTATCTGAACCATACAAGGCCATAGCGTCATCATAATTCATCCGTGGGAATGGGAGTGTTACTTCAATTCCCTTGGTTTCTTTCATGACACGTGAAATCAAGCCTTCTGTGATATCCTGGATTTCTTGATCACTCAAGAAAGAAGTTTCCAAGTCGACTTGTGTAAACTCAGGTTGACGGTCTCCCCGTAAATCCTCATCACGGAAACACTTCACGATTTGATAATAGCGATCAAATCCAGCATTCATCAACAATTGTTTTGTAATTTGAGGACTTTGAGGAAGGGCATAGAAATGACCCTTATTGACACGGGAAGGAACCAAATAGTCACGTGCTCCTTCTGGAGTTGACTTAGAAAGAAACGGTGTTTCCACATCAATAAATTCTAATTCATCTAAGTAATTGCGAATCGAATGGGTTACTTTTGCACGGAGTTTGAGGTTTTCCAACATCTCAGGACGACGAAGATCTAAGTAGCGGTAACGAAGACGAGTATCATCATTGGCTTCAATACCGTCCTTGATTTCAAATGGTGTTGTTTTGGCAGTATTGAGAACCGTAATAGCTTCTACCTTGAGTTCTACTGCTCCTGTAGGCAAGTTTGGATTAGCTTGTTCACGAGCTTCCACAAGACCTGTCACTTCTACAACATATTCACTACGGATGCTTTCAGCTGTAGCCATCACTTCTGCACTAACTGTTTCTGGATTGATCACCAATTGCATGATCCCTTCGCGGTCGCGTAGATCGATAAAGATCAAACCACCCAAGTCACGACGACGGCTAACCCATCCTTTCAAGGTAATACGAGTTCCAATGTGTTCTTCACGAACACGTCCAGCATACATTGAACGTTTCATTTCTAATTAATCTCCAAACTAATATTCTTCCTTCTATTTTACCATAAAGACCAGCAGAAAGTGGCCTTTAGCTCAACTTTTTCAGTCACCAACTTCTTTAATTATCGTGGCTCTCTTCTTTCTTTTTGGGATCATCGTAGAGAGTGGGTGCTAGCACCTTCATTAAAGTCGCCGTCCCAAATCGCAAGACAGCTGCTGCTAGTCCAAAAATAGGGGATAGGTAGCGGAAAAAGAAATCTCCCCTAAGCACATAGGTCATGCCACCCACAATAAAAAAGATCACAATTCCCTGAACGATTGCGTAAAACCAAATTTTTTTCACACTATTCTCCTTTTCACAAACCAGCTGACTTATCCACTGTTTTTTATCACTTATCCACAAAAATGTGGATAACTTTCACCTTTTGCCCCCTCAAAAGAAGAAGCGTCGTCAGCATCAGGACTTGTTTTCATCCATTTACAAGCAAGTTTCCCACAACCTGTGGATAACTCTCTTGCTTATTTGTGACTTTCTCGTCACTTTCCTCACAAATCAAGGAGCCAGGATTTGATCCTGCCCCCTTTGATCAAGCATTATTTAAATTCGTCTGGTGTCCCTTTATATTGGGCCCAGTCTTTGCTGAAGAAGCGATCATTTAGATGGTAAGTTGGTGCTTTTTCAGCCTTTGTGACAAAGGGATTGACCGCTTTATCAAAGGCTAGCCAACCATTCCATCCCATATGAATCGTATCTTCCATAAAGTAAGGCTGATCACCATCTTTAGAAAAGTCTGCAATATTGGTGAATCCTTGACTTTCCAATTGGTAACGAATCTTTTGAACAGCCTGTTCATACTTTTCTTGGCTCAAGCCTGTGTATTTCATCCATTTGGCATTAACTGGAGGAATGACAAAGATAACATTGGTCCGAGATTTAGCAAACTGGTCTAGAACCAACTGCAAGTCATTGTACTCAGGAGATTGAACATAGGATTCGTTTTTTTGGAAACCTTTTAGTTTCTTCAACTTCATTTTTAAACGAGTATTGTAAAAATGATTGCTGATTCCAAGGTCGTTGTTATTGGTTTTGACTTTTGCTTCAGCCGTTGCAATTTCTTCCAATTTCTCATATGAGAATTGATCTGGTAAATCTTGTAGACGTTTTTTAACCTTCTGATCATAATTCCCATTTGTACGCGTTGCAAGATTACTAAACAAAGCATCTTCGCGTTGGACAAGGTGGGAAACAAACTGGTTCAAAGACTGATCAAATCCGGAAATTTTCTTTCCTTGAGAAATTTTCGTTACAACACTTTGAAAAGCGACGTTTGGATACTGTTGTAACAGACGCTTTGCAGCATACTGGGATGCAGCATCCTGTTTATGATTGGCAATAAAGCTATTTAACTGATCGCTATTAAAGAATTGTTGAAAGGCAGAGGAATCGTATCCCTTTTTGGTGAACCATTGCGGAGAAACTACATAAACAGCTGTATTGTCCTTGAGTTCTGGCAAAATCTGTTGCATCCCAAAATACTGGTTCAAAGAAGCCGCACCACGTTCTCCTAAAAAGTAGGGTCTGTAATTGCGGTCATATTTTTCAGCCAAAACTGCTGGATGCACCACATCAAAACGCAACCATTCACTTGAGCCGAAATAAGGAACAAATCGATGCTGTGGATCAGAAAGTGCTTCTTGCTTCTTTGTACGACTCTTGAAGCCTTCTGCATTCAGACTAACCGCAGCTTTTTTCTCTTCGGTATAGTTGTGCTTATGATTGATTGGATAAAAGAATAATAAAGCTGTTACCATGAGGAGCGCGCAAAATACGGGCCCTAAAATCAGCCACAAACGCTTAAGCATTCTGAAGCTCCGTTACACCTTCTACGATCTTGTTAGCAGTATTCCAATCATCGCGTCCAAATTCAGATACAGGAACACGGATGCCAAAGCGATTTTCCAATTCCACAATCAATTCGACTGTTCCCATACTATCAAGGACACCCGCATCAAAGAGATCCTCATCCATCATGTCTGAGACATCTTCCATAAACAATTCGTCAATAATTTCAATTACTTGTGATTTTACATCCATTTTTCTATTCTCCTTTTATTTCAATTTTGGAAACCATTGTTGATCCAAGAATCCTGAGAAAATCAGGAAGGACAGCATCACTGTGTTAAAGGTGATAAAGATCCCCAAAGCTTTGGTCCAACGATTGTCCGGTATAGGATCCAATCCTTTTGCTTTTCTTTCTTTATTGATGGTCTTTTTCTTACGAATCCAAGCATCATTGATAACCAGTCCAAGCCCATGGAAGAGCCCATAAGCGATGTAGTACCAGGTCACCCCGTGCCAGAAGCCCATGACCAACATATTGATAATATAGGCAACATTTGAGGTGGTAATTCGGCTCTTGAATACTTTATTGCGCATCAATACCATCACGAGACGCATAAAGACAAAATCACGGAACCAGAAAGACAAACTCATATGCCAACGATTCCAGAATTCCTTTAAGTCACGTGATTTAAAGGGACGATCAAAGTTGATTGGACTTTTAATTCCCATCAAATTTGAAGCTGCTAAAGCAAACATCGAATAGCCCGCAAAGTCAAAGAAGAGGTCAAAGCCATAAACATACATGACTCCCAGCGTTCCGATATTGAAGAATCCACCTTGAGACAAGGCATAGGTCTGCACATGTCCTAACAATAAGTGACCAAAAATATGAGCTAGGATAAATTTATAAAGGAAGCCATACATGATATACTTAACAGCTTGCTCCAACATATCCAATAATTCTTCACGCTCAGGAATAGCGTTATAATCCTCATTAAAACGCTTGAAACGATCAATCGGCCCACTTGAGAAGGTCGGCATAAAGAGCATAAAGCGTAAGAATTCCCAGAGTGTGAATTCTTTCAAGACACCATCTCGCATTTCGATGATCATTCCGACAGCCCGGAAGGTTAAATACGAAATCCCTAAAAATCCAAACAAGGATTGGTGCCCATTCTTGATTGCTGGCTCTACCTTCACAAAGATCAGAGGCAAGACAGACAAGAAGGAATGAAGATAGAAAATCCACTTATTGTCCGCTTTCTGACGATAAATCTTGTAGGAATACACAATCAAAATTTGCCAGACTACGTAAAAGAGCAAGGCATAAATTTGCTTGAGATTCGAACCTGTCAGCATCAAAATGATAAAGATCAGACTCACCAGTCCTTCATAGATCGGAAATCTCTTTTTGAAAAAGAGGCCCACAAAGATCGGCAAAAAAGCTAGAATGAGGTAGATAAAATAGATCGGTGTTCCATAGTGTTCTAAATGAGGGAGCTGTTTCAAAAACTCGATCATCGGTTGTTAACCTCGCTAATCAACCCTTTGATGTCGATTTTCCCGTTTGGTGTTAATGGCAGGCTGTCACGATAGAGGAATTTTGAAGGCATCATATAAGACATCATGATGTTTTCTAAATCTTCCTTAATGGCTTTCGTGATATCAATTTCGCGCTCAAATTGTTCTTTGACGCCCTCTTTTAAGATGACATAGGCCAAGAGATTTTGGACCTTGTGATCTTTATTATAACGCGGTACAGCGACTGCTGAGTCAATATACTTCGATTTGTTCAAGTTTTGAGAGACATCCTCTAGCTCGATACGATAACCGTTAAACTTGATTTGGAAGTCCATCCGTCCACCATAGAGAAGGAGACCTTCATCCGTCATGGTTCCGACATCTCCCGTATGGTAGGCTGGAAGGCCTTCAAATTCGAAGAAGGCTTCTGCTGTTTTCTCTGGATTATTCATATAACCTTTTGAAACGGCTGGGCCAGATACGATGATCTCCCCTTGCTCACCATTTGGCAATTTGTTTCCTGCCTCATCAATAATGAAGGTTGGAGAATCTTCTTTGGTATAACCAATTGGTAGACGTTTCAAAGTCGCTAACATCTCATCTGTTACGGCTACAGCCGAAAGAGCTACAGTTGCTTCTGTTGGCCCGTAAGCATTGATGATACGCGTATTTGGGAAACGCTCGCGCAATTTCTGAGCAGTCTTGACTGTCAACTCTTCCCCATCAAAGTAGAAATGGGTGATTCCTGGCATTTTTTCAGCATTGAAATCTTCAGACAACATAGCCATATCTGCGAAAGATGGTGTTGAAGTCCAGATAGCAATCGGAAGAGAAAAGATGGTCGCAAAGAGTTGTTTGAAGTCTTGAGTAATGGCTGATGGAAGAGCAAAAAGCGTTCCTCCAAGAGCCAAGGTCGGTGCCCAGTACATGACAGACAAGTCAAAGGAATAGGGCGGTTGCGCCAACATTTGCGGACGCTCTGGCGTTGCAAATTCCTTGTCCGTAATCATCCAGTTGGTAAAGCTGAGCAAGTTATCGTGCGAAATTTGCACCCCTTTTGGCTTCCCAGTTGTCCCTGAGGTAAAGATGATGTAGTAGTTATCATCCCCTTTGACCGGATGTTTCAAGTCATAGGCATGCTGAGCCGCATAAGCTTCACGCACTTGCTCCAAGGACATGATTGGAGCAGCTGGATTTTCCAATGGAAATTCATTGATAGCAATAATCAAGCTTGGCTCTGCTACTTCAACAATGGCAGACACGCGCTCCAAGGCAGAGTGGCTATCAATTGGGATATAAGCATGGCCAGATTTGGTCAAAGCCACAAAGGTTGCTAACATTTCATATTCTTGTCCACCAAAGACAACAACAGGTGACTTTTCAGGAAGTCCCATTTGGTCAATATGGGCAGCCAAGCTATCTGAATCAGCCTTCAATTGCCCATAGGTATGCTCCTCACCAAGGACATTGTAGACCGGATAGTCTGGTTGTAGTTGCGCATAACGTTCAATTGTCTCGATCATATCGTGAATAGGTTGGTTTGACACGGGTAGGAGTCTCCTTTTCTAAAATTCGTTGTAGATAAAGCCACCCTGACCTTGACCAAGGTAACTAAAGAAATAAAGTAGGGCTAGGAAAATGGCAAAATACAAGACCGTCTGCCCGATAAATTTATAAAGTGTTTGATGTTTCATAAGTTTCACTCTTCATTTTGATTATTACTCTCTATTTTACCATTTTTTATACCAAGTAAGCAATTTTAAACATAGTGAGAACCCTCTGGAAAACGTTATCATTTCAGACATTTATCCCTTCTAACCAAAGAATTTTTCTTCTTTACATTTTCTGATGAGAATTCTTTTTATTTTATGTTGCTCTGACGAATTAACTCCAGACACTTGTCCAGATCCACATCTCTTTCAAAATGGTCAGGACTCCAAGGAATCTCTATATCCGGTTCAACACCTTGATCCGTCATTCCTTTGCCTTGATCCAGGCTTAGACAGCGAGAAGTAGGAAACATCAATCGATAATCACCATAATCAACGGTACAACAATTGGAATAGTCTAAAATTCCGAGAGTTGGTCTACCTACCACCGTTACCTTCTTAAATTGCTTCATCATCTGGACAAAATTATCTCCAGAAGAAGCGCAGTAGATGTCTGATAAGACAAAGATCCGTTCGGGATAGTGGCCTCCTCTAACCTCTGGGAAGAATTCCTCGCTTTCTTGCTGATACGGTACATAGCCTTTCCCCCGATGGCAGAGCAATTCTTCTTTCATCTCTTCAAGCAGTTTAATGGTTTCAGGACTAATTTCTTCCTGTTGCAACCAGTCCTCAAAGTCTTTCAAGCGCAGGTCAACATTGCTCTCCGTATAGAGAATTTCCATGCCATCATCATCCCAGTCAAGCGAATCATAACCCTGATCCTTCTCTAAACCTAGATGTAATAGAGGGAAGTATAAAGAATCTGTCCCTCCGCCGTTCTGTCGGACATCAATGAGAAGGAACTTGACCTCCGTCATCATCGGTAAGCACTCTTGGTATACCCGACTAATAGCTCCCTCATCCATAAAGTTATCCAGACGAAGGTAAAGGATCTCATCGTCTAATCGTTTCCAAAAGATCTGATCTTGGATCGGCTCTCGACTGGGCGCTACTTCAATGATCTTTTCTACCCCTTTCCGGAGAAGAGTGACACTTCTTGACTGAGAGACCAAATCCGCCCATTCTCGGTAATGTCTTTCGGGGGTCTTACTGATAAAATAGTCCTTATGAAGAGACGCTACCTGCTCCAAATCACTTCCATCCAGACCTAGGATCTGGTCCCCTGCTTGGAGACCCGTATCTTCATTAGCTTCCTCAACATACAGTTTCTGTCCATTTATTCTCAAAAGGAACCCTTTTTGACTGGCCTTTTTATCTCGAAAGGAAACATGCCCGATCACCCCAAAACTAGCTAGGTAAGCCTTAACTTGATAGAGAAAGGCATCATCTGTCATATCATCTGTAATGTTTTCTCGAAAAGGCTCTGGATCGCATCCTTTTCGATCCTTGCTGGTAGATGAATCATGGGTCATAATAGAGACGACATCTTCAAAAATAGCAGTCTTTTTCATAAAGGATTCCTTCCATTTTTTAGAAACAGTATACCACTTTTTCTTAAAAAGTTCTTAAACCCCTAAAAAACTATCCTAAAGTAGGATAGCCGTTATAAATTCTTTCTTTTCTTCGCTTTCTTTGTCAGAGCGACATCACAATTTTCAATCTTGCTAATCAATAGATTGGCAAGGGCAAAATCATCGATGTTCGATTCCATATTTACCTCATAGTTCAAGGTCAGTTGTTCTCCAGCTTGGGCCGTTGTGACAGAAATAAAGTCAATTTCTGAACAACTTTTATCTAAAAACTGGCTGATTTGTTCTGCAACAGAATCTTGTTTTAAGACGGTAATGGTCAAATGACGGCGCCGTTGATGATCTGCCTTACTCTGTTTGTTCTCTAATACCAGCCACACTCCTAGTAAAGAAAGGGTTGATAAAATGGCCAATAAAAGATAGCCTGAACCCGCCGCTAGTCCTATAATCATAGCTAAGAAAATGGCAATCAACTCTCTAGAACCACTCGTAGCTGACCGGAAACGGATCAAACTAAAGGTCCCTGCCACTGCAATCGAGGTTCCCAAACTTCCATTGACCAAAAAAATCACTAAGGTCATCATACAAGGAAGCAAGGTCAAACTAATGACAAACTCTCGAGTGTAAAGTGTCCGGTATTTATAGGTCCAAGATAGGGCCATCCCTAGAAAGAGGCTGACCAAAAGGGCCAGCAACAAGCGCAAGGGATCCACCGTTGCTGTGGCATTATTAAAAATAGAATCAAATAGATTAGACATAGGCAGCACCTACCGTTTCTTGAACTGGTCTTGGGGCATAATCCAAGCCTTGTGATTTATGATAAGCACAGCTATATTTTGAAAATTTCTGTTTCACCAAACCATACTTCTCTAAAATATCCTTTAGCCATTTAGGTTCTTGGCCAGGAGCCTTAATTTCCATGATCACGAAGTCATCCTCTAGTAGAGGTTCTCCTTTCTTCCCATCAAAAAGGCTAACAGCCTGGTCTCGAAAGACTAAGTTTTGATCGATTGTCACGCGAATCTTTTGATAAGGATAACCCTGAATGGATTTCTTTTCTTTGAGAGACAAGCGATCGTAATAAATGATCATCCGTGGTTCCAATCGATGACCATAACGTTTGCGCAATCTCTGAATCTCTTGCACTAAGTCTGGATCTTGTATCTGATGATCTACTTTCCCATCTGTCATCAAGTTGATAATGGCTTGCGAAGTGGCGACTAGACGGAATTTATGGCCAATTCCTTCTTCATCTTTTGACTTCACCTCTAGAAATACTGGACTGTCTGCTTGAGGTTTTTCTATATAAGTCCGCATCCGAATTTTTTCACGGCGGTGTTGTTTGGCAAGAGCATCTTGAATGACATCAAAATTTTCCGTATCAAAATAAATGTTTGAAATGGTTGAGGTTGGGTAATCATCTTCTAAGACGTATTCTTTTAAGTCTTTGATCAAGTCCTTCACGTCATCTTTTGTGACGATATATTTTGTTTCGATTCGTTTGAAACTTGTCTCAATTGTTTTTTTCATGTTTCTTCTCCTTTAAGGGGGGATCTATTGTTTCTAAACTTCAGTAAGTATGAATACGACTTACGTGCTTTCTAGTTTAATGGGACTTTCTTAACTGGTCATTAAGCCAAACTTAAAGAAAACTAAAGTTAAGGTTCCTTTCAGAAAAACTTTAGGAAACTTTCAGCTAGCAACTTTAGACTAGGAGCATATCAATTGAACGAGAGGAAAAGCTCATGAAATCAAACAAATGGAAATTTTTATTAACGGGGGCCGTAACCCTCACCTTACTGACAGCTTGCACCCAGGCGTCATCACAATCAGCTACAAAAAGCAATACTGCACAAACAACCGCTACTTCTACTTCAAAAAATAAAACAAACAGTTCCAACTATTTTACAGATAAGGACAAGGACAGCTCTTATGATGAAAGCAAAGCATCTACTGTAAAACTATCTGGTTCGTCTGCAAGTGTATCAGGTGACGGCGTAGCTGTATCTGGATCAACTGTGACCATCTCAAAGGCTGGAACCTATGTCATCTCTGGTGAATCCGATGGGGTTCAAATCAAGGTCGAAGCGGGTGACTCAGACGATGTTCACATCGTCTTGAAAGGCGTTACCATGACCAACACCAACGCGCCAATTTCTGCTACGAAAGCAGGGCATGTCTACCTCACTCTAGCAGACGGCACGACCAATACCTTGTCTGATTCAAGTTCAAACAATGATGAAGATGCCGACGCAGTGATCTTCTCTAAAGGCGACCTCACCATCAATGGTTCAGGTACGCTCAACATTGACGCTAAGAAGAACAACGGTATCAAAGCCAATGACACTCTCCATATCACAGGTGGAACCTATAAGATCACGGCTGTAGGAGATGCCTTCAACGTCAATGACGAACTCAATATCACTGGTACGACCATGACCATCGATGCAGATGAAGATGCAGTCAAGGTAGATAATGATGAAGATACTTCGGTCGGAACCATGTATCTTTCAGATAACAAAATGACCATCACTGCAGGAGACGACGGAATCCATGCTTCTGGTGATCTGATCATCGATAGCGGAACCTACAAGGTAACAGAGTCTGTCGAAGGTCTCGAAGGAAAATCGATCACCATCAACGGTGGAGATATCACCATCTACGCAACTGATGACGGGGTCAATGCAGCCAATGCTAATGCCAACCAAGATGAAATTTTCTTCACCATGAATGGTGGAACACTCAACGTTGAAGTTGGCCAAGGCGATACCGATCCAATTGATTCGAATGGAAATATCACCGTTACCGGAGGAACCATTAAATTAACGGGTCAATCTGGATTCGACTTTGATGGTACTGCTACCTACACTGGCGGAGACATCTATATCAACGGTGAAAAACAAACGGAAATTGTCAACTCCATGCCTGGAGGCGGTGGTGCTCCCGGAGGTGGCGGACCTCAAGGCGGTGGACCTGGAGGCGGGCATCCATAATAACAAACAAAGGCAGGATTTCTTCCTGACCTTTTTTTGTTACCCTTTTTATGATAGAATAGAAAATCAATCAGCTTATCGAAAGGAACATGATGAAAAAACAAACACTCCCTCTTTTGTTCACACTCTTGCTGTCTCTTCTTTTTCTATCAGCCTGTGTGCCGGACCTTAAGATCAACTTTAAAAAAGTACCCACTGCTACCAGCTCAAAAAAGAAAACCTTTAAAAAAAGTAGCTCGAGTCGTTCTAGCCTCCCGAGTCGCTCAACCAGTTCAAATAGCTCAAGCAACTCCTCTAGCTCTCCCTCAACTACTACGGAAACCTCTTCTGACATCGTCACGACCGAAGGACTCCCTAAAAATGCTCAAGAAGCTCCAAAAGATAAGATTTATGCGACAGGGAACCTAAAAGTAGCCTACTCTAGAAATGACGATAAAATTTTTGCACAGACGCCGGATTATGAAGGATATACCACCGCTCTTGTCCAAACAATTCTTGGAAGTCCTGAAAAACAAATAACAGACCCTGCTTATATTGCCGAATCTTTTGAAAATACCGAATTAGAAAATATTAAAGGGCTCTACCACGAGGGAAAAATCACAGGGGAACAAGCTCACGCCTTTTTGATGGGAGCTGTCGATCTCAAACAAGCTTCTAAATTCGGAGTAAACTACACCATTTACACCTATAAAAACAACACTATCCAACTGGTCTTTGAAAACGACCAACTTCTCTATATTACTCCAAATCCTGATGTCGTCTTCTTTAAATAATTTACATTCTCGCTTAGACAAGCGAGAATTTTTGTTTCACATGAAACAAAAAACTCCCAACACATTCTGTTGGGAGTTCCCGAAGATTAGTCCTCTTCATATTGTTTTGGATTATAGAACCACATTCCTAGCCCTGCAAAAAGAGCAATAGTCATCAAAAGGAAGGCCACTTGATTTCCAATTTCTCCTGTCATCGAAATCGTTTGACGAAGACCAGAAACGGTATAGCTCATTGGCAAGAATGGATGAATGGCTTGGAAAAAGCCATTTGTCAAAGCAAGAGGATAGGTTCCTGCACTAGAAGCCAATTGCAAGAGCAAGAGGATCAAGGAAAGGAAAGCACCGATCTTTCTTTGCCATGTTGTCAAAGCAGTCACGATAGACATGAAGGCCACACTACCAATCACACAAAGGAAGAGAGTAGCCATCTCATGATTAGCTGATAAACCATTCAAGTGAACGGCACCATAGACCAAGACTCCTGCAATCACCGCAATCGTTCCGTTGACCTCAAAGCGAGATTTAAACCATGCCCAGCGACTTTCAGGATGACGACCGGATGGCAATTTTGCAAAGATCATATTGGTTGACAAGGCACAAACAAAGAGTGCTACAGAGATCATATAAGGAGCCATTCCGACACCATTCACCGGGACATTGTCACGGTCTGTTTTAGACAAAGTGACAGGATCTGCTAAGGTTTTTGCGTTTTCTTTTTCAGTTGTAGCAGCATTCAATTGTCCCTTAGCATCGTTTAATCCTTGACTCAAGGTTTGGTTTCCTGTTGCTAATTCACCTAAACCATTTGTCAATGTTTGGCCACCTGCTGCTAATTTGCCAGACCCATCTGAGATTTGATTTGCACCGTCGGCTAGTTTATCAGCTCCGGTCACCAGTTGACCTGATTTTTCTGTCAACTGATTGACACCAGTGACAAGTTTATTGACACCACCTGCCAACTCTGGAGTCTTGCTGTTCAATTGTCCTACACCGTCAGCTAATTTTCCAGCACCAGCAACCAATTCACCCGACTTACCTGTTAATTGGGTCGCTCCTGAAGCCAGTTGATTCATGCCTGATGTCAAGGCAGGCATCTTTCCATTTAACTCACCTAGACCAGAAGCTAATTGATTGCTTCCTGCAAGTAATTCTGATGATTTACTATCTAGTTGGCCAACACCTGCTGCTAACTGACTAGCCCCATTTGTTAAAGTACTGCTATTCGTCTGAAGTTGGGTTGCTCCATTAGCGATTTTATCGACACCAGCTGTATAAGCGCTGATCCCTTGACTGATGGTTTGACTAGCTGGCAACAATTGTCCACTAACTGCGGATTGGATCTTAGACAAGCCACTTGACAAGTCTGTCAAGGTAGAAGAAGCTGTCGGTAAAACTTGATTGGCTGCCGTTTGCAGTTGTGTCAAGCTATTTCCTGTATTCAAACTACCTTGGATCGTTTGAATCGTAGTCAAGATTCCTTGAGCCGCCGTTTCACTCGAGCTTGGGCTCGATGAGATTGCCGCATTGATTTCCGCTTGTTGGTCAGCTGTCATTGCTTGATAGGCTGCTGTCCCTTGCACACTTGCAAGGGCATTTGCACGATCCGCTTGGGCTGAAGCAAGGATTGATTGAGCTGAATTCGCAATACTCGTCAATCCAGACGAAAGTTGACTGGTATCTACTGTAGCATTTTGAATCGCTGCATTTAATTGGTTTAAACCTGCTGCCAATTGATTAATCTGAGCGGATTGACTTGTAGAAGCTTGTAGCTGGCTTGATAATGTTTGAATACCTGATTCTAATTGTGAAACCCCATTTCGAAGGGTAGCAGATTGACTACTTAATTGACCCGCTCCCTCTGATAAAGTAGCGACTCCATTTGTATAGGTTGCTAAACCATTTGAAAAGTTAGACAGGCCTGAATTCAATTGACGCACACCATTGATATAATTCCCAAGACCATCATTGAGGGTACCCATACCGCTGGTTAACTGACCAACTCCTGAGGCCAACTGAGGGGTTTGACTCGCCATTTGATTGAGACCATTTCCTAATCGATCCACTCCGGTAGCGTAAGCCATCAAGCCTGTATTAAAAGTACCAAACCCATTATTTAATTGATTGACGCCAGATACCAAGTTTGGAAGTTGACCAGCCATTTGATTGAGACCTTTTCCTAATTGACCAACACCATCTGTATAAGCCGCAAGACCCGTACGAAGAGTGGTTGCACCATCTGAAAATGCTAAGCTTGAACGAGCCAATGTATTCAAATTAGTAGACAGTGTTTGACCACCATCTTCCAATTTACTTGCACCATCTGCTAATTTAGCACTTCCATCTGCCGCTGTCCCCATACCAGTTTTAAGCGACCCCATTTTAGAAAATAAAGCTGTTGTATATGTATTGGTCACTTTTTCAGCCACTGACTGCTTCATTTTTGTCATCGCAGTATCGCTCATTTTTCCTGCAATAAAACTATGACCACTGGACGTTTGGTAATCAATGGTCATCTGTTCCGGATGATTGGTTAAGATGGAGCTAGCTTTTTTTGAAAGATCCTCAGGCAGGGTTACAATCATATAATAATCGCCATTTTTGAGACCATCTTTCGCAGCTTTCTCATCTACAAAATGAAAATCAAGTGAGTCATTGTCCTTCAAATTGGACACCATGTCTTTTCCGATTTCCATTTTTTGTCCATTATATGTAGCAGATTGATCCTTATTGACAACCGCTACAGGAAGATCCGAAACTTGGCCATATGGATCCCACATGGAAGATAGAAAAATAATATTATAAAGAGCTGGAATCAAAGCAACTCCAATCATGACAATGATAAATGTTGGCTTTTTAAGAATAGCCTTCCATTCTTTCATCATATTTTTTGTCTCCTTTTTATACACATTGTCTAAATTTCTGATATAATAGATTATACAGTTTCTAGAAATTTTCACAAGTAGAAAATCTTATTTTTTAGACACTGTGTACAATTTTGTGCAAAAAGGATTAACAGATGACTGAGAGCAATAAACGATTAAAAACAAAACGAAATATCGAGGAGGCGATGGTTCGACTACTCGAAAAGGAATCATTCGACCAAATCACAACGGTTGAGTTAGCACAAGAATCCGGCATTAGTCGCTCTAGCTTTTATACCCACTATCGAGACAAGTACGATATGATCGAGCGCTACCAACAAGCACTCTTTCACAAGCTTGAATATATCTTTGATAAACACCAAGATGACAAGCGCCAAGCGATTACAGAAGTGTTCGAATTTCTAACCAAGGAGCCACTCTTTGCGGTTCTTCTGACAGAGAATGGAACCAAGGAGATCCAAACCTTCTTACGACATAAATTACAGATTCTTCTGGTTGATAGTTTGCAAGAGCGCTATAGTCATAAATCATTAACAGATATTGAAAGAGTCTACAGTTCTGTCTATCTGACCAATGCTTTCTTCGGAGTCTGTCAGATGTGGGTTTCGCGCGGAAAAAAAGAAAGCCCTCAACAAATGGCTGAATTTTTAATGAAAATGTTACGGTAACAGTCTCTCCTGATCGATCTAGATCAGGAGTTTTTTTATTAGCAGATTTAGGTTTTAAGAAAACAAAAAACTTTCTCATTTAATGAAACAGCTTTAGAAAATTTGTAACTGAACAAACCCAGAAATCAACCCTTTAAGACAAAACAAAAAGCCCACTGTTGTAGGCTTTTTGCAAGTTTTTTCTTGAAATTAAAGCATTTTGTTGTAGAATTCAACGACAAGTGCTTCGTTGATTTCTGGGTTGATTTCATCGCGTTCTGGAAGGCGAGTCAATGAACCTTCAAGTTTGTCAGCATCGAATGATACAAATGCTGGACGTCCAACTGTAGCTTCAACAGCTTCAAGGATAGCTGGAACTTTAGCTGATTTTTCGCGAACTGAGATCACTTGACCTGGAGTTACACGGTATGAAGGGATATCAACACGTTTTCCGTCAACAAGGATGTGACCGTGGTTAACGAATTGACGAGCTTGACGACGAGTAGTCGCAAGTCCAAGACGGTAAACAACATTATCCAAACGACGTTCCAAAAGAAGCATGAAGTTGAAACCGACAGTTCCTTCTTTAACTTTAGTAGCTTGTACGAACAAGTTACGGAATTGTTTTTCACCAAGTCCGTAAGAGAAACGAAGTTTTTGTTTTTCAGCTAATTGCAAACCGTATTCTGACAATTTTGAACGGTTGTTTGGTCCGTGTTGACCTGGTACGTAGTTACGACGTGCCAATTCTTTACCTGTACCTGTAAGTGACAAGCCAAGACGGCGAGATTGTTTCCAAGATGGTCCTGTATAACGTGACATTTAAAATGTCCTCCTATAAAAATAATTTTTGTAGGAAATAACGTTTTAGACAAACCTGATTCGTTCAGAAAGCCTTCGCCCAAACAGCAAAGGTTACTTTTCTAGCTGACTTCCTGTTGACGAGCTTCATTTTGTCCTGCTGTCATTTCGCACAAATTCTATTCTATCACGGAATAGAAACTTTGTAAAGTCCTTCAAAACAATTTCAATGAAATTCAGCTAACAATTCTATGATTCGTTTTTTATATTGCAATTGTTGCCAGTCCCTATCCGTTGCTGGATCCCATTTTAAAGGAAGATCTGCAATAATTTCACCGGGATTATGATTCAAGATATAGACCCGGTCACTCAATGTCAAAGCTTCTTCGATACTATGAGTGATCACTAGAGTGGTGAGACCAAGACGTTCCTTACTTTCTAGATACCAGTGATAAAGATCCTGCCTTGTCAATTCATCTAAGGCACTAAAAGCTTCATCTAATAGGAAGACAGAATGACCCAGAAGATAGGTTCTCAATAGCGCCACCCGTTGCCGCATCCCCCCACTCAGCGCATTGGGATAAAGGTTGGCGATACTTCCTAATTTAAATTCATCTAACAATTTTAGAGCTGTAGATGTCGCCTCTTCCTTAGGAATCTTTTTTAATTGAAGGGGAAGAATAATATTTCCCAATACTGTCTTATGTTCCAACAAAAGATCTTTTTGTAGCATATAGCTGACTTTCCCAAAGGAGATCGGGGCATTATCTACTTCTATTGCGCCCTTTTGTATGGGAAGGATCCCAGCAATTAAATTAAACAAGGTTGATTTCCCTACCCCACTCGGACCTAGAATAGAGACGATTTCTCCTTTTTGCACTTCTAGTGATACATTATTTAAAACTGCTTTTTCTCCAAAAGAGAAACTTACATCTTTTACTGTTAAAATATCAGTCACCTACCAATTCATTTGTGAAACCTTTGTCTTCTAAGTCATTTGAAACCAATCCTTGCTCTTTTGCCCAAGCATAAAAAGCATTCCACCGCTTAGGATCAAACTGCCCCCACTTGTCCTTGTCTGAAGCATATTGACTAGAAAGATATTTTTGGGAAGCGAGTACAAAATCACGCTGGTTAGCTAAGGCAGGGGCCTGTTTAATCAAGATATCCGCTGCTTCTTCTGGATGCTCTATAGCATATTGGTAGCCTTTTTTCACCGCTTGAATGAATTTTTTTGCTTCCTCTTTATGAGACTTCAAATAGTCATTGTTAGCAATAATAACAGGCGAATAGTAGTCAAATGCAGGAACAAAATCTTTCATATAGAAGAAATTGGTCTTCATTCCCTTTTGCTCAGCCAAAATTCCATCCCAACCGTGATAAATCCAAGCAGCATCAAAGACCTTATTTTCAATCGGAGTAATGGAATTTGAATCACTATTTGGAACCAATTTTACTTGATTAAAATCAGCCCCTTCTTTTTTCATCATCGATTTGATCATTTCCAACTCAATCGGATCATTCCAGGTACCATACTTCTTACCCACCAAATCTTTTGGACTTGTGATCGCTGCATCTTTTCTTGAAATAATCCCTGACGTATTGTGTTCGACGATAGCTGCAACAGCGGTAATACCCGCACCTTTATCCAATTTCTTGGCCATAGAATCTTGGAAATAAATACCAAATGGAGCTTTCCCATTGATAATCAAATCAGAACTACTGTCTTCCGGCGGAAGTTTTATATCTACATCCAGTCCTGCATCTTTAAAATACCCTTTTTCCTTTGCTACATAGAGACCCGTATGATTGGTATTCGGGGTCCAATCTAGAATAAAATCAATCTTTTTCAAACCACTTGACGATTGCTTGACAGAATTTTGACAAGCACTCAAGAAAACAAATCCCAATATTATTGAGAAAAATAAACCTATTGACTTTTTCATTAGCTATACCTCTTTTACATTTTTGTCAATTTAATTTTTACACCATTTACAAGTTTGTCAATCCTTTTTCCATTTTAGAATGGTTCGTTCTAATTGGTCAACGAGAAACATACCGAGTAAACTAATAGCAGAAATTAATACAATGATCGCAAACATCGTATCATACTGAAATAACTTCTTCGATTGGATCATATAGACCCCCAATCCATCAAAACCTCCTAACCATTCTGAAACGACTGTACTGATAAAAGCATAGGAAACGCTCACACGTAAACCTGCAAAAAAATAAGGAAGCGCTGCAGGAATTTTATAATGGACTAAAGTCTGAAAGCGATTGGCTTGCATAATCTGAAACAATCTCAGAATATCTTGATCGCAATGCCGAAAACCATCTAACAGACTGACTACGATGGGAAATACCACCGTAATAATGATCAAAACTAGTTTTGGAAGCATACCATAACCAAACCAAAGAACCAGGATGGGGGCCAAGGCAATCGTCGGAATGGTTTGAATAACAACCATAAAAGGATAGACCAGATCATTCACCCATTGAAAACTATCCATGAGAATCGCAAAGCCAGCAGCAAGAAGAACCCCTATAACAAGTCCGATCAAGGCAACTTGAAGGGTAGACAAACTGTGATGAATCAGGAGAGCTCGATCTCGTACAAAGGCATTCCCAATTTCAAGTGGCGTTGGTAATACAAATTTGGGGAGGATATTTAAAAATCCTGCTAACTGCCATAAGACAAGAAGGCTGCTAAAACCTGCAAATCCTATCAACTGTTTTGAATATCTTTTTACAAGAGACATCGTAACCTCCTTTCTCACAAATAAAAAACGCCTCCAAAATAGGAGACGGATTGCACAAGGTCACTCATAACGAAAAATACATTTCATTTGTTTCCTACGCTGGCATTACCCAGATCAGGTGCGGTCGAAGCTTACACTTCCTCTCAGACTGTACACAGACTCCCATATGTATTTATTATAATAACTGATTTAGACGATAAAAGCAAGAAATTAATCCAAATAACGAATTAAATTTTTCTCTGTTAAAATATCTGAATAGGTGTAAGACTCCACGTATGTATTGGCCGGTTCACCTGGTAAGCTATTGTCGTTCGTATACTCGATAATAAATAAAGAAGGATAGACCTCAATCAAGCGTCCAAATTTATTTTTTTGACGTTTCCGTCCATTTTCAAGCGTCATTTCAACCACTTGTCCTTCATGGGCCTTGATTTCTTCTTTAATTTTTTTCATTTTTGCAACATCTGTAAATGCATCACTCATCTTATTGATCCTCTCTCTTTGAAATGCTTGAGAATTTATTGTATTCCTTTTGGAATATTAATTCGACTGTCCCACGCGCACCTGAACGGTTTTTCTCTATAATCACTTCAACCGTATTATTGGGCATTCCATCTTCTTCCTCTTCACCAGCTCGATCATAATAATCATCACGGTACAAGAAAGCAACAATATCCGCATCCTGCTCAATCGATCCAGATTCACGAATATCAGAAAGAACAGGACGTTTGTCTTGGCGCTGTTCCACACCACGTGATAGCTGACTCAAAGCAATAACGGGAACTTTTAGTTCCTTAGCCAAAATCTTTAACTGACGAGAAATTTCTGAAACTTCCTGTTGACGGTTTTCTCTTCCAGTCCCTGTAATCAGCTGCAGGTAGTCAATCAGAATAAGACCGAGATTCCCTGTTTCCTGCGCTAATTTTCTTGCTCTCGAACGAATCTCAGTGATCCGAATTCCCGGAGTATCATCGATGTAAATACTCGCATTGGCCAAATTTCCTTGAGCAATGGCATATTTCCGCCACTCTTCATCCGTCAATTGACCTGTACGAATCGAATGGGATTCAATCAAACCTTCAGCTGCTAACATCCGGTCAACCAAACTTTCAGCACCCATTTCTAATGAGAAAATAGCCACTGTCTTATCCAACTTTGTCCCGATATTTTGAGCAATATTTAGAGCAAAGGCTGTTTTCCCTACTGCAGGACGAGCCGCTAAAATAATCAACTCTTCCTCATGTAGCCCTGTCGTCATATGGTCCAAATCGCGATAGCCTGTCGCAATACCCGTAATATCAGAGGTTTGAAGCGAGCGGGCTTCCAAGCTACCAAAATTTATATTCAAGATGTCTCGAATATTTTTAAATCCACTACGATTTGCGTTTTCACTAACATCAATCAGAGCTTTTTCAGCACCCGCAATGATTTCATCTGAAGGACTTGCACCATCATAAGCTTGATTAATACTTTCCGTTAATCGAGAGATCAATCGACGTAAGACAGCTTTTTCGGCAACAATTTTCGCGTAATACTCCGCGTTAGCTGAAGTTGGTACCGAATTAATGACTTCTACCAAATAGGAGAGACCACCAATATTTTGGAGATCCCCCTGACTATCTAAAATATTTCGAACAGTCGTCGCATCAATCGCATCCCCGCGGTCAGCTAGATCGATCATGGCTTTAAAAATCAAACGGTGCGAGTACTTAAAGAAATCGCCAGGCTCGATATATTCACGAACAAAGACCAATTTCCCCTCATCAATAAAGATGGCTCCCAACACTGATTGCTCCGCTTGGATATCCTGAGGTTGTGTTCGTAATTCCTCTATCTCAGCCATAAAAAAACCTTTCTATCGATCGTGTTTACCCTTCGTTTACACGAATATTAATCACACCTGTAACATCTTGATAAATTTTTACAGGGACGTCAATCAAACCTGTTGAACGAATTGGAGAGGAAACTTGGATATGACGTTTATCAATTTTAATGCCAAATTGTTTCTCAAGCTCTTCTGCAATCTTTTTATTGGTAATAGAGCCGAAAGTACGGCCATCTGGCCCAATTTTTTCCGTGAATTGAACAACAGTTGCTTCTTCTTCTAATTTTGCTTTAATCTTTTGCGCTTCTGCTAACAATTCAGCATGCGCTTTTTCTTCTGACTTTTGCTTTCCACGAAGCTCACCGATTGCTTGGGCATTGGCTTCTTTCGCAAGATTTTTCTTGATCAAAAAGTTTTGTGCATAACCAGTAGGCACTTCTTTAATTTCGCCTTTTTTACCTTTACCTTTTACATCCGCTAAGAAAATAACTTTCATTCTACATTCTCCTTTTCAATAGTTACTTCGTTTTCAATAGTCTCAATCAGTTGTTGACGAATACTCATCAAATCTTGACCCTCAATTTGAGAGGCTGCCGAATTGAAATGACCTCCTCCGCCAAGCTGTTCCATGATACGCTGTACATTGACTTTGCTTCGACTTCGTGCAGAAATCGAGACAGTCCCACTTTGATTGCAAGCAATGACAAAGGTTGCTTCCACCTCAGACATGGCTAGCATACTATCAGCTGCTTTACTAATAGTTACTGAATCATAGGCTTTAGTCGTATTGGCACAAGCTACGATGATATGTGGCAAAATCTTTTCACCAGTCAAGATCAGTTCGTTCACTTCGCGGTACTCATCAAACTGAATCGCAGAGATCTCCTGGATGGTTACACTATCACTACCTCTTGAACGAAGGTAACTCGCCACATCAAAGGTCCGACTCGTAACACGTGCGGAGAAGTTCTTAGTATCCAGCATAATCCCAGCCATCAAGACACTAGCTTGAATCTTCGTTAACCGATTTTTCTTCGACTTCTGGAACTGAATCAGTTCACTAACCAATTCGCTCGCACTACTTGCTCCACTTTCAATATAGGTGATCAGAACATTTTCAGGGAAATCATCATCCCGACGGTGATGGTCAATGACAATAATCTGTTTAAATTCCTGATAAAACTCTTTTGAAAGAGTCAAGGCTGTCTTAGAATGGTCCACCATAATTAACAAAGAGCGATCCGTCACCATTTGCATGGCTTCCTCTAGGGGAAGGATTTTCGTCACCTGCTCTTCTTCTAGTTTCGCAATTGCTCTTGAAATATCACTAGCCATTGCATGCGGGTCATAGACCACATAAGAGGAAGCCAAAATATTGCTAGAGAAAAACTGCATCCCCACAGACGCTCCTAAAGCGTCCATATCCAAGTTTCTATGCCCAACAATGAAAACTTGATCAACGGATTTAATTTTATCCGAAATAGCTGTCATCATAGCGCGTGTGCGAGTCCGAGTCCGCTTCACAGCCGAAGCTGTTCCACCACCAAAGAAAATAGGGTTTTTCTGTTCATCATTTTCTTTGACTACTGCTTGATCCCCACCACGAACTTCCGCAAGGTTTAGGTTCAAGAGAGCCACTTTACCAATCTCATCATGCTCCCCGTCACCATACGAGAATCCCATACTTAAGGTAATAGGTAGCTCACGATTTTTAGCTTCTTCACGGAATTGATCGATGACAGAAAATTTTGATTCCATCAACTGTTCTAAGACCGTGTAGTCTGTATACAAATAGAAACGATCCATCCCCACACGTCTGTAAAACATATGGTAATGAGCTGTAAACTCTTCTACAAAGTTGGCAATAAAACTATTGATATTGCTAATATCAGAGTCTGAAATGACATCTTCTAGATCATCATAGTTATCAACAGAAATAATACCGATAACGGGACGAGTTGTCACCAATCCCACAGTTGCTTCATACTCACTTGAAACATCAAAAAAGTAAACAACACTAGACATCTGATCAAAGTAAACAGAATATTTCTTATCGGCTACAGTGACATAATGACCTTTATCCTCAAACAGAGTATTGAGTAACTTTTTCAAGGATTCAACATCAAAGTCCCCATCATCTGTTGAAAAAATCAATTCAGCATAAGGGTTGAACCACTCTACTTCATTTGTCTCTTCATTAATTTTGATAACTCCAACAGGCATTTTATCAAGGAGGGATGCTAATCCGCTTTCTGCCTGATGGTTAACGTATTGTATTTGTTCTAATTCATCTAACTCTGAAATTTGTAACTGGTATTCAAATAAAGCAATCAATCCAGCTAAGACTAAAAAAATTGCAATGAGAGTTACATAGCCTTTGCCAAAGATTCTTAAAAAAATTGCTAAAATTGCAAATGAAATAAAACCAATTAACACATAATGGATGAACGATAAACGAAATTTTTTCATCATAAACCTCTTCTCGGAATTATACCATAAATAGAGGTAAAAAGCGAGGTTTCTCTCTATATTACAGAGAAGATCGACCTGTAAAAAGCTCTTCCTCCGCTTCACTACTTTGTAAACAATGTTTACAACTGTGTAAATATTAACAACAGATTTCAATCCATAAAATTGAGGCTGAAACATCATCTCTGCCCCATTTTATTAGTGGTTTGCTTTGTTTTTGGAGATACTCCGAGATTTACCTTCCAAGTAAACCATTAAAATAGAGATATCCGCTGGATTGACACCTGAGATACGACTTGCTTGACCAATCGTTTCTGGATTAATTAATTTAAATTTTTGACGAGCTTCGGTTGCGATGGAGTCAATATCATCCCAGTCAATATTCGCAGGAATTCGTTTTTCTTCCATACGCTTCATTTTTTCGACTTGGTCCATTGCTTTTGAAATATAGCCTTCATATTTAATTTCAGTTTCAATCAATTCAATGATTTTATCATCCAGTTCTTCAGCTGCAGGACCAATAAATTCTACCACATCTTGGTAAGAGACTTCTGGTCGTCGCAAGAATTCTTTAGCAGTGACAGCATCTGTCAATGGTTTAAAGCCCATTGCAGCAACCTTCTCATTGGTTTCCTTTATAGGCTTTAACTTAATGCTATCCAAACGCTTCATCTCGTTTTCAAACTGATACTTCTTAGTTTCGAAACGTTGCCAACGTTCATCATCTACCAATCCAATTGCTCGTCCCATTTCTGTCAAGCGCATATCGGCATTATCATGACGCAAAATCAGACGGTATTCTGCACGGCTTGTTAACAAGCGATATGGTTCGATCGTTCCCTTTGTTACCAAATCATCGATCATGACCCCAATATAACCATCACTGCGTTTCAAAATGAGTTCTGGTTTTCCTTGGATTTTTAGAGCCGCATTGATCCCTGCAATAATCCCTTGACCAGCGGCCTCCTCATAGCCAGACGTTCCATTGGTTTGGCCAGCTGTAAAGAGACCTGAAATTTTCTTAGTTTCCAAAGTTGCGCGCAATTGATGAGGCAAAACCATATCATACTCAATTGCATAACCCGTTCGCATCATTTCTGCCTTCTCAAGTCCCTTAATAGAATGGACGAGATCCCGTTGAACATCCTCTGGTAAACTCGTTGACAGCCCTTGAACATAGACTTCTTCTGTATTTCGTCCCTCAGGTTCTAAAAATAGTTGATGACGCTCTTTGTCAGCAAAACGGACAATTTTATCCTCAATGGACGGACAATAGCGAGGACCTACTCCCTTTACAACCCCTGTAAACATAGGTGCCCGGTGTAAATTATTTTGGATAATCTCATGGCTATGCCCATTCGTATAAGTTAACCAACAAGGAACCTGATCCTTTACATAATCTTCATCACGCGATGTATAAGAAAAATGATTTGGAGCTTCATCTCCGGGTTGAATTTCCGTTTCGTCATAATTAATTGACGACGCCTTTACACGAGGTGGCGTCCCTGTTTTGAAACGTCCAATTTCTAATCCTAGCTCTTTGAGATTATCGGCCAAATTGATAGAAGCTAGACTATGATTAGGTCCTGACGAATACTTGAGATCTCCAATGATAATTTCTCCGCGTAAAGCTGTCCCAGTAGTGACAATAACAGCCTTTGCTCCATATTCTTGGTGAGTTGCAGTCCTTACACCAACAACCTTACCATTCTCCACCAAAATCTCATCAATCATAGTTTGGCGAAGAGTTAAATTTTCTTGATTTTCAACCGTTTTCCGCATTTCTTTTGAGTAAAGTTCTTTGTCTGCTTGAGCCCGAAGTGCACGAACCGCAGGACCTTTACCAGTATTGAGCATTTTCATTTGGATGTAGGTCTTGTCGATGTTCTTCGCCATTTCTCCACCGAGGGCATCGACTTCACGCACGACAATCCCCTTAGCAGAACCACCAATAGAGGGATTACAAGGCATAAAAGCCAGCATTTCAATGTTAATAGTCGCAAGTAAGACCTTACAACCCATACGGCTAGCAGCTAGAGAGGCTTCTACTCCCGCATGCCCCGCACCGATTACAATGATATCGTATTCTTCTATAAAGTTATAATTCATTCTATTTCTCCTATTTTTCAAGATGGATGTGTCGTAATTTTCCGTCCCAGTCTGGTAGGGCTGATTTTAAAAAAGCCGGTTTCAGGTCAACAGTATGTAAATCATCTAAAGCAATCCAACGACAAGGTAATTGCTTTGTATCTTCCTGCATGACCAAAGGTGCATCTTCCAGCAAGTCCACCAAATAATGAAATTCAATGTTATGGTACTGGATTCCAGCTTGTTCAAAGTGATTTTCAACCACGAAAGCTAACGGACCTACTGTAGATGTAACACCAAGTTCCTCTTTGACTTCACGAACTACCGCATCCTCTGTAGTTTCATTGACTTGAATAGCACCTCCGATTGTATAACAGCCGTCCTCATCTTCTATGACGAACAAGCGATTATCTTTTACAATCAAAGCAGTCGCCCTCACACCAAAAACAGTAGAACCTATTTTCGTTCGAAAATCCTGTTGCCTCATTTTACTTCCTTTCGAAATCACACAAAAATAGTCAAAACTCTGAGAAGTGCAGGACAAAAAAGCCTGCAACATCCATGAGCTTTGACCATCATTTCTATTGCTTTTATTATTGTAGCAAATTGAGAAAATTTGTCAATTTAAATATACTGACAAACTTTTCCATCCCGATAAGCATTGTCAATCAAGCCACCGCCTAGACACTCTTCACCGTCGTAAAAAACAACAGCTTGTCCTGGTGTAATGGCTCGTTGAGGTTCTGCAAAAACCACTTCTGCCTTGTCACCTTTAACGTGTACAGTTACCTTAGAATCTGGTTGACGATAGCGGAACTTAGCTGTACACTCTAATATAAACTCTTCTGGCATATCTCGTGTAAAGTGAACTTGACTAGCCTGTAAACTTGTTGATATCAATGCTTCATGATAAAAGCCTTGCCCGACATAAAGAATATTTTGACTGAGGTCTTTACCAACTACAAACCATGGAGCATTGTCTCCACCTTGTTGGCCACCAATTCCAAGCCCACCCCGTTGACCGATTGTGTAATACATCAAACCAGCATGTTCGCCCATATCTCGTCCATCGATGGTCATCATTCGACCTGGTTGGGCAGGAAGGTAGTTCCCTAGAAACTCTTTGAAATTCTTTTCTCCGATAAAGCAAATTCCAGTTGAGTCTTTCTTTTTAGCTGTTGCCAATCCAGCTTCTTCAGCTAGACGGCGAACCTCAGGCTTTTCCAAATGTCCCAATGGGAACATGGTTTTTTGAAGTTGTTCTTGTGACAGTTGGCTTAAGAAATAAGTTTGGTCCTTCCCGTTGTCAACGCCACGTAACATATGAACAATGCCATCCTCATCACGCGCCACGCGCGCATAGTGCCCTGTCGCTACATAATCGGCACCGAGTGTCATAGCATAATCTAGAAAGGCCTTAAATTTGATTTCCTTATTACACATGACATCCGGATTTGGTGTTCGACCAGCTCGGTATTCAGCAAGGAAATATTCAAAGACACGATCCCAGTATTCTTTCTCAAAGTTGACAGAATAGTAAGGAATGCCAATTTGGTCTGCAACCGCTGCTACATCTTTGTAATCTTCTGTAGCTGTACAGACGCCATTTTCGTCTGTGTCGTCCCAGTTTTTCATGAAGATGCCGATGACATCGTAACCCTGTTGCTTTAATAATAAAGCTGTTACAGATGAATCCACACCACCACTCATACCAACAACAACACGTGTTTTCGAGTTATCACTCATAGATTTCTCCCATCTTTTCGTTTCTCACGATTGAAGGTCGTGGTTTGCTTCAACGATTGAAGGTCGTTTTGAGCAGTTACCATTTTAACACGCTTTATATTAGAAAACAAGCATCTTACTATTCTTTTTGTTGATCAGGATCGATGGGTTTACAAGTCTGTAAATATAAAAAGAGTCCTATTCAAGAACTCTTTTTAAACGAATTTAATACCAGCCATTTGCCAACCAGAAATTTTTAGCTGCTGACCATGATCCATAACGGTTGACAACATATTGATTGGCCACTTTTTCTTGGTTTGCAGGTGATAAATCACCATTCAAATAAGTGATAGTCAATTGGTAACGACCATAATATTGGCCATTTTGTGCTGTATAACTACCACTTGACTCTTTTTGGGCAATCCATTCCTTAGCAGCTGCATCTTCCGCACTCAAGCCATCTGAAGCAGAGACAGTAGTTGTTGCTTGTGTAGTATCAGTTTTACTAGCAGGAGCTTGCTCCGTGGTTTTCTGCGTTGTATTTGCATCTTCAATCTCAAGAACTTGACCAACTGAGATGAGATTCACGTTACTAATCTTATTTTTCTTAGCAATTGCATCAACCGTTGTGTTCTTCTCTTTAGCAATAGCTGATAAAGTATCACCTGATTTTACAGTATAAGAATCTGCATTCGCTACAATTGGAAGGAAAAGTCCTGCAAGTAAACTAAGTCCAATAATTCGTTTCATCATTTGTTTTTTATTCATTATTATGTACTCCTTTATTGGTATACCTCTATACTACACAAGAAATATTTCATATTTATTGAAATAATGTGTCAAATATTTCAGTCAGATGTTAGAAATACTAAAAATCCAGGATAATATAAATGCTTTAAGCCCCCTTTAAGATTTCTCAGATATTTCGGGAAAAATAGGAGAAATCATCAGCCATATCTGATATAATGAAGTAAAGTGATCACAAAGGAGCAGAGCATGAACTCTTTAAAATTCCAATCAGTTTTTGATATTATTGGACCTGTGATGATCGGCCCATCCAGTAGTCACACTGCAGGTGCTGTTCGAATTGGTAAAATTGTTTCTTCTATCTTTGGAGAGGAACCAAAAGAAGTTGAGTTCCAATTATTTAATTCCTTCGCCAAAACCTATCGTGGTCATGGAACAGATTTAGCCTTAGTAGCGGGCATCTTAGGAATGGACACAGATGATCCTAGAATCCCAGATAGTCTAAAAATTGCACATGAACGAGGCATTCGGATTGTTTGGTCTATTCAAAAAGAAAGCAATGCTCCTCACCCAAACACAACGACTATTACTGTTAAAAATGATCATAAAACGATTTCTGTCACTGGAATCTCAATTGGTGGTGGGAACATACAGGTTACTGAGTTAAATGGCTTTGCTATCTCGCTAAATATGAATACTCCAACCATTATCATTGTTCACCAGGACGTCCCCGGAATGATCGCTCATGTGACAGAAGCTCTTTCTCGCTATGATATTAATATTGCACAAATGAATGTAACACGGGAAAAAGCTGGAGAAAAAGCGATTATGATTATAGAAGTTGACTCAAGGAGTTGTGAAGCAGCGATCGAAGATATCCGTAAAATTCCTCATCTTCATAATGTCAACTTTTTCAAATAAGGAGTTCATATGTTTTATTCAATTGTAGACCTCGTAGAACAAGCAAGCACGCAATACCAAGGAAACGTCGCAGAGTTAATGATTGCAACTGAATTTGAACTAACTGGTCGTGAACGAGAAGAAGTCCTACGATTAATGACCCGTAATTTAGAAGTGATGATTGATTCTGTAAAGTTAGGGTTAAATGAAAACCACTCTCGTAGTGGGTTAACTGGTGGGGATGCCGCAAAATTAGATCGCTATATCAAATCAGGGAAAACGTTATCTGACTTGACCGTCCTAACCGCAGCGAAGAATGCTATTGCTGTCAACGAACACAATGCTAAAATGGGACTGGTCTGTGCAACACCCACTGCAGGATCTGCTGGCTGCCTTCCCGCAGTTCTCACTGCTGCAACTCAAAAATTAGGGTTAAACCGTCAGCAACAATTAGATTTTCTACTGACAGCTGGAGCTTTTGGTTTAGTGATCGCAAATAATGCTTCTATTTCAGGTGCAGAAGGTGGTTGTCAAGCAGAAGTTGGCTCTGCTTCAGCTATGAGTGCGGCGGCATTGACACTAGCTGCTGGGGGAACTCCTTATCAAGCGAGTCAGGCAGTCTGTTTTGTCATCAAAAACATGCTTGGGCTCATTTGTGATCCAGTAGCAGGACTCGTGGAAGTTCCATGTGTCAAACGAAACGCAATGGGAGCCAGCTATGCCTTCATTGCTGCTGATATGGCCTTAGCAGGTATTGAATCAAAAATACCTGTTGATGAAGTGATTGACGCCATGTACCAAGTTGGATCTAGTCTTCCGACTGCCTTTAGAGAAACAGCTGAAGGAGGATTGGCAGCAACACCAACCGGACGTAGATTACAAAAAGAGATATTTGGAGAATAGCATGCAAGCCTTGTTTTTTGATTTAGATGGAACATTAGTTGACAGTTCCAAGGGAATTACAGAGAGTTTTCAACATACATTCGATACTTTGAAGGTTCCTCAACCCGATCTCAAAACCATCCATAGTTTTATGGGACCACCTTTGATTTCTAGTTTTGAAGCTACTCTTCCTGAAGCTTTGGTAGATCAAGCCGTAACTATCTATCGCCAGTATTATCATGAAAAAGGTCAATACAAATCAACTCTGTTTCCTCAGATAGTAGAAGCTTTGAAAGCTTTACAAGACGAAAACATTCCTCTTTATGTAACTACTTCAAAACATGAACCAGTTGCTTTACAGATGTGTCAAGATTTAGATATCGCTAAATACTTTAAAGGAATTTATGGATCAAATTCAGATCGTATCCACAAAGCCGATGTCATTCGATACGCCTTGTCAATCAATGACCTTCCAAAAGAGGAGACAGTGATTATTGGAGACACAAAATTTGACCTCATTGGAGGTCAAACAGTTGGCATAAAAACCATGGCCGTCACTTGGGGATTTGGAGGTCTTGAAGAGCTACTTCTTTACTCACCAGATTTTATTTGTCACTCTCCACTTGACATTCTTGAGACATTAAAAAAATAGGTTTACAAATTGTAAACCTATTTTTTAATAACCCCAAGCTGATAAACCTTGTGAGCTATATGCATTGTATGCAGCCTGGATTTGATCATCAACTGTTGCAGTTGAACCCCAACCTGGCATTGTTTGGAACAAACCACTGGCACCAGAAGCATTTGCTGCATTTACTTGACCATTTGATTCACGGGCAATAATTGCTTCCCAAGTAGAAGCAGGTACACCAGTCATTTCAGCCATACGAGCAGCTGCATAAGATCCTTGTTCTCCAGCAGTATTCCCATTTGATAGAACAATTCCACCATTTGTTGATTGTGCAGAAGTCACTGCAGCATTTGCTGCATAAGTTGTTTGTTTTTGAGCAGTTTGTGCTGTTGCAGTCGCTGTAGGTGAACTTTCAGCAGGTTTTGCTTGCTCTTGTGGAGCAACTTTATCAATCATAGATTTTGAACGCTCACCTAACTCAATAATTTGTCCTGCATAGATCAAATCTTCATTGGTCAGATTGTTAGATGCAATAATATTTTCTACTGAAGTGTTATTTTCTAGTGCAATTTTTGATAGAGTATCTCCAGACTTCACTTCGTAAGTTTCAGCATTCACTGTAGCAATACCAGAAATGAAAAGCGATGCTGCTGAAAGTAGGGAAGTGACTGTCCATTGGAACTTTTTACTGTTCATGAATTCTATTCTCCTTTCGAACATAATTCTATCATACACACAAAATGTTACAGTTTATTGTAGAATATATTACAAATGTTACAAGAATATGTGAATTTAATGTAAAAAGCGCTTTGTATAGCGCTTTTTCCTTATTTTTGAACCAATACAACTAGCTCTATCCATTTTTTAGATAAAAAACTATCAACATGAGACACAGAATAAAAAGCAATGCCAGGCTATCTTTTACTCCCCACTGCAGAGTCCGATAGCGTGTTCGTCCCTCACCGCCTTTGTACCCTCTCGCTTCCATCGCAATTGCTAATGCATCTGCGCGTTTAAAACTTGAGGCAAACAAAGGAATGAGGATTGGAATAAAGGAACGGATCCTTTTTAATAGATTTCCTTCACCAAAATCAACACCACGCGCCCTTTGCGCATTCATGATTCGATTCGTATCATCTACTAAGGTTGGAACAAAGCGCAAACTCATAGATAGCATTAACCCAATCTCATGGGCCGGAACCTTAATAATTTTTAGTGGTGTGAGGATCTTTTCAACAGCATCTGCTAAACTCAATGGTGTCGTCGTCACGGTTAAAATCGTCGAATAAAAAATGATTAAAATAAATCTACAAAATATGATGGCGGCTTGCATCAATCCTTGGTCGGTTAATTTAAAAAACCACCATTGATACAAAATAGTTCCTTGAGAGGTCGCAAATAATTGAAAAATAGTTGTAAAAGCAATGATAAAAATCATTGATTTTAAGCCTTTAATATAAAAACTAACCGAAATCCTCGTTAGATACATTAAAACAAAAATAAAACCAAAGAGAAGAACATTTGTCTGGATATTATTTGCCCAAAACAGAAGAAATATGAATAAAAACATTGAGAGCAACTTCCCACGAGGATCTAGTTGGTGGATAATGGAGTTTCCAGGAATATACCTTCCTAAAATCATATTATTCATGAAGTAACAGCTCCTTTAGTTCCTCAATTTTGATTGGTAGTCTGTCCAGAGGAAGTCCTCTTCGTTTCAATTGAAGAGCAAAATTCGTAATTTGTGGGACTCCTAATTGAAGTTTTTGTAAATACTCAACCTGTTGAAACACTTCCCTTGGGGATCCGTTTAGGACAAGTTTTCCCGCTTCTAAAGCAAATACGGTATCAGCAAAATTTGCTACATCATCCATCGTATGAGTTACCAGAACTAGGGTCATCCCATTTTTATGTAATGTCTCAAACAGCGCCATCAATTCCTTTCTTCCAGCAGGATCTAGCCCTGCTGTCGGCTCGTCCAATACTAAAATCTCTGGTTCGATAGCTAAAATACCCGCGATCGCAACGCGTCTCATCTGTCCACCAGATAGTTCAAATGGACTTTTATCATAGATAGACTCATCTAAACCAACGATCGCTAATTTTTCTTTGGCTATTTCCTCCGCTTTGTCCTTAGGTACCCCAAAATTCTGTGGTCCAAAGGCTACATCAGCTAGAACGGTTTCCGCAAATAGCTGACTTTCTGGAAATTGAAAAACCAAACCGACTTTTTTTCTCAGGTACTTCATTTCTTTTGGCTCAGAATGATTATCTAAAACAAAATCTTCAAATTGAATCGTTCCTTTAGTCGGACGCAGTAAACCATTTAGTAATTGCAACAAAGTAGACTTGCCACTACCAGTATGCCCGATGATGGCTGTATAAGATCCATTTTTTATTTCCAAACTAATATCAGAAAGCGCCTGCCCTTCAAAAGGACTTCCCTCTTGATAAGTATAATAGACATTCTTTAAAGAGATTCCCATAGTTGGTCTAATAACTCACTTTCTGTTAGATAATCCTGTTTTAGCGGAAAATGCGAGCTGAGAGATTCTTGAACCTGCTTACTAAAAGGCTTATCTAGTCCAATCTCATTAAGGTCATTTCTTGAAAACAATTCCCGCGGCGTCATAGAAGACTCTAGTTTTCCCTTTTGAAACACGAGTGTTCGATCACTTAAGGCAATTTCGGTTAAATCATGGGTAATGGAGATAATTGTTAATTGAAATTTTTTTTGAAGTTCTCTCATTACCGCCATTAGATCCTCTCTACCTTCTGGATCCAACATACTAGTTGCTTCATCAAGGATAATAATAGTTGGTCTCAAGGCGATAATACCTGCTATGGCCACCCGTTGCTTTTGACCACCTGACAAACGAGATGGTTCGCGATCTTTAAACTCCAGCATACCAACTTGCTCAATAGCCTTCTCCACACGTTGAAGCATTTCTTCCCGTGGAATTCCTTGATTTTCTAAACCAAAGGCAACATCATCTTCTACTGTCGCACCAACAAATTGGTTGTCAGGGTTCTGAAATACAATCCCAATTTTACTACGGATTTCCCATATGGTTTCACGAGTCAGTTGTTTTCCATCAACGTAAATCTCACCAGACTCAGCTTCCAAAAGGCCATCAATCAGGCGTACAACTGTAGATTTGCCACTACCATTGTGTCCAACAATCGAAAGCCACTCTCCTTGTTTCACGTGAAACGAAACCGTGTCAATTTGATACTCTTCTACTGTGTTATCGTATCGAAAGGATACATTTTTTAGCTCAATCATCTGTTTCATTTATTTAAATGTGTCTTTAAAGAGATAGCTACTTCCCTTAAAGTAGTCGTAACCAGAATAAATTGTGAAAATCAATGCAATATAAAGCAACACTTGCCCTGGAAGAGTCCAATGGCAAAGCAAAAAGATAATGGCAAACATTTGGCTAAAGGTTTTAATTTTTCCAGGCATAGCTGCAGCAAGAACTGTACCACCTGTCTCAACAAGTAGAAGACGCAAACCAGTAACAGCTAACTCACGACAAATGATAACGGCTGCAATCCAAGCAGGAACCATTTTTAATTCAATCATCATGATAAAGGCTGACATGACCAATAATTTATCTGCCATTGGATCGGCAAATTTACCAAAATTACTAACTACATTCCATTTTCGTGCAAGAAAGCCATCTAAATAATCTGTAATACTAGCAATCGCAAAAATAACTGCCGCTACAATATGTCCTAAGTAAGAATGACTTAAACTTAAAATAGCAATAAAAATAGGAATCATCACAACCCGAATTAATGTCAATGCATTAGGAATATTTTCTTTTTTCATACTTCCTCCAAAAAATATACTATCTTTACATCTATTTTACAGATGCTGTAAACTCATAAAAATATACGATATAAATCACAAAGCCAAGGATGACAAAACTAACTAGTAGATAATACAGGATTGGTAACCAGCTCGCTTTCTGTCTTAATTTTCTTGAATGAAGCTCTTCGTCATCTACAAGTATTTCTTCATCAAATAACAATTCTTTTCCTTCACGAAAAGCTGTCAATAGGATGGACTCATCTAATCCCAAAGCCCATGCTAACTTTTTAAGATAGATCTGAGCGTAAAAGGGACTCGGTAATAGATCAAACTCATCGTTTTCCAACGCTTCTATATAAGGAATTTCAATGGCTGTCTTATTTGACACATCCTGTAAACTTAAGTGTAAATTTACTCTTGACAGTCTTAACACTTGACCAATCGTTCTCTTCTTCATGTTTTCCCTTCTTGATACATTGTTTACTACTTTTGAAAAATCATATAGTCAACCATCTCAGCCTGGTCGATGAACTGACGCCCTAATTTGATGATATCTTGTAAACTAATACCTTGTAAAATCTTTGGAAGATCATAAGAAGTGCTACCGTCTGAAAAATATTCAAACTGAGTGGCACTATACTCAAGCGAATTTAAACCTTGTAAGAAATCACCAAACATTTCGCTTTTAATCGTATCCAAATGTTCCTGATTCACATCTGGATCCTTCTCAAATTGTTTGATCGCTGACCTAAATTGATGAGATAAGGACACCGGTTCTTGAGTATCCATTGTCAAAATAACGAAATGAAATAATTCCTCAACCTCGACTTCAAGTGTCAATGAGTTGTCAATCTTCCCAGCTTCATATAAACTTTGAAACCGTTGCGAAGTCCAACCAAACATCATCGAAAACAGTAATTTCAACATCAATTTATAACGAAATTTTTCCTCTTCCTTAATGATATCATTTCCTCGAATTCCAATTGCCAACTTAGGAGTAGCAACTTCCATTCTACAAGATTGATTCAATCTTACTTCATTTTTTTCTACAGGAAAACGTTCTAACTCCACAGATGGATGAAGAGGAACTAGATCATATTCCTTTACTACTTGCAATACTTCATCAACATCAAAGTTTCCAATCACTAATAAGTGCATTTGAGAGGGATGATAGAATAGATCAAAGTTTTCACGGAGATTATCTATTGTAATGTCAGAGATAGACTCCCTAGTCCCAGCAATATCATCTGCTAACGGTGTTCCAGGATATAAATTTTCTAAAGCACCAAAAAATAATCGATAGTCTGGACTATCTTGGTACATTCCAATTTCTTGTTGAATGATTTCTCTTTCCTTAGATACAGATTTTTCTGTAAAGGAAGCCTTTGAAACCATCTCCAATAACAATTGAATATTCTCAGGGACTTTTGAAGTTGTTGAGAAAAGATAACTTGTCTTTGTAAAGCTTGTAAAGGCGTTACTTTCCGATCCTAAATGAACGAATTTTTTTAAATAATCTTGACCATTTTCATCTTCAAATACTTTGTGTTCTAGGAAATGAGCAATTCCTGCAGGATATTGCCTTTCATCACCATTCACTAGAATTCGTGTATCCACTGAGCCAAACTTAGTTGTGATTATTCCATAGGTTTCATAATAATCTTCTTTGGGAATTAAATGAATAGTCAACCCATTTGACAAGCGTGTAAAGTAAACTTGCTCACCAACTGATTCATAATATTTTTCTTTAATTTTCAATCTTTACACTACTTTCCTTCCATAAAATAAACAGACTGTAAATTAATTGTTTTTGCCACTTCAATAATTTCTTCTCTACTAACCTTATCGATGGACTCTAACCACTCTTCTAAAGAAAGGACTTTCTTTCCTAGGATCGTTTTCAGATATTCCCTTTCAATCAAGGTATTTTGCCGATCCTGTGCTAATAAGGTCGTATTCACCAACATTTCTTTTGTCAATTGAAGCTCTGACTCTGTAAACTTGCCTCGTTTTAAATCATTCAACTGTCGCATAATCAAGGTCATTACTTTCGTACGAGATTCCTTATCAATACCTGCAAAAACTCTCATGAAGCCTGTAAAAATATCAAAATGGCTTGAGATAGTATAAGCAAGGCCTTCTTTCTCACGTATTATTTGAAAAAGTCTCGAATGCGAGAAAGCTCCCAGCATCCCATTTAATACAACTAGAGGGATATGGAGAGATTCCCCATACTGGGTAGAAAAATGATAACCTAATTCTAAAATAGATTGTTGGTTTTGTTTTTGCTCTAACTTTTCTCTTACAACATTTGTAAAAGGTTGTTGATAGGTGACAGACAAATTGTTATCACGTGGCTTGAATTCAAACTGGTTCACTCGATCCACAATAGCGACCTCATTAAAGTCACCTATGAAAAAGAAGTCAATGTTATCTAATTGGAGCATCTGATGAAACTGTTCAAGAGAACTTTGAGCTGTTTCTTGTCTCACTAAATCAACTTTCCCCAATCTTGACATCCCGATTGTTTCGTCTTCAAAAAACAGTTGATTCAATTGCCCATGTGCATAATAATAAGGCTCTTCAATTTCCGACTCCAAATCGGAAATCGTATTTTTCTTTTCAACATCAAATGTATCACTGTCAAAGTGATCTTCTACTACCAAAGGTGAAAAGAAGATAGTTTCTATAATGTCCAAAACCTCATCAGTAAGAACATTTTTCTTGCTCAAAAAGTCATCGCGCACAAAGGAAATATTCAAATCAACATAATGAACACGCCCCCTCTTAGAGACTGAGGTGGACAATTCTACCCCGTATAGACTCGCTAATTTTTCACGGAATAATTGTGAAGTTGGATATTTTTGATTTGCAGTTTCCATCATACAGGCTGCCAAAACACGCGCAGCCACGGTATTTTCATCTAATGGCGATGAAAAACGGACCTTAATTTTATTGGTTTTAAATTTTTTTGATTGAAGAAAGTGAAGATTCACGCCCTTTACTAATTCCATTTTCATCCTCGTTCTACTCAATAGTAACTTTCATTATAACACGAAATCACACTAAAATCCTAATTCAAACTGTGAAAAAGCTTCTCAAATCACTCAACATTCTCTACCCTAGATAAACTAAAAATATGGTATAATAACACGCAAAGAGGTGAACTATGAATTACAAATTATTTGATGACTTTATTACATTGCAAGCAATCTTAAAAGAACTCGGTATTATACAGAGTGGTGGTGCAATCAAAGCCTTTCTTCAAGAAAAAGAAGTCTTTGTTAATGGTGAATTAGAACAACGGAGAGGTCGTAAACTTCGTGTCAACGATCAAATTAACATTCCTGAACTGAGCATGACTATCACCATTCTTGAACCTTCTCAAGAGGAAATAGAAGAGCATCTTAAAGAGAAGGAAGAAAAGGAACGTGTTGCTAAACTTGTCAAGCAACTCAATCAACAACAAAAGAAACAACCGACAAAGACTAACAAAAAAGAAAAAGCAATTCGCTTTCCTGGTATCTCGTAATGTGGTTAAAACACTTATCCATTCAACATTTTCGTAATTATCAAGAACTTGAAGTCGAGTTTCATCCTGGATTAAATATTTTCCTAGGTCAAAATGCTCAAGGAAAGACCAATATTCTCGAATCAATTTATTTTCTAGCTTTAACCAGAAGTCATCGAACACGAAATGATAGAGATCTCATCTATTTTGAATCCACAGATTTCAAAGTTTCTGGTCAATTACAAAGAGAAACTGGTCCCCTTCCATTAGAAATTTCCTTGACACCAAAAGGTCGGATAACTAAGGTTAATCATTTGAAACAAGCCAAATTATCGAACTATATTGGCCATATGAATGTTGTCCTTTTCGCACCTGAAGATTTGCAACTGATCAAAGGATCACCTGCAGGGCGCCGAAAGTTTATTGACATTGAATTAGGTCAGATGAAACCTCTCTATTTATCCGACTTATCTCAATACAACCATGTACTGAAACAAAGAAATAGTTATCTAAAAAATTCGGAAAAAATTGATGCTACATTTTTGGAGGTCTTAGATTCACAACTAGCTAGTTTTGGAAGTCGCGTCATTCATCATCGGCTTGAGTTTATTAAGAAATTAGAAGCTAAAGCAAAAGAAAAACACACTCGACTTTCTGACAACAAAGAAGACCTATCGATTCAATATCAGTCAACTGTTTTTTCTGAAGAAGGAAATGATATAGAAGAGCAGTTTCTCTCTATGTTGGAAAAAAACCGTCAGAAGGATATTTTTAGGAAAACAACAAGTATTGGGCCTCACAGGGATGATTTGGCATTTTTTATCAATAATATGAATGCTACCTTTGGTAGTCAAGGCCAGCATCGAAGTGTTGTTCTCTCTCTAAAATTAGCAGAAATTGAATTAATGGAAGAAATCACAAGAGAAAAGCCGATTTTACTACTTGACGATGTCATGAGCGAACTTGACAATTATCGTCAACTTCAACTACTTGAAACCATCTCTAATAATATTCAAACATTTATTACAACGACCACTCTCGATCATTTAAAAGAACTACCTGAAGAGTTGAAAATTTTCACTGTTCAAGCCGGTCATATCAAAACAGCATCTTGACAATACTGTCAAGATGCTGTTATTTTTGTTTACAAATGTGTAAATTTATTGTGCCGAGTAGTTAGGAGCCTCGTTTGTAATTTGCACATCATGAGGATGGCTTTCTTTCAATCCGGCACCGCTCATTTCGACAAATTGTGCATGATCATGTAAATCTTGAATGGTTGCTGCACCAACATAACCCATACCTGAACGGATACCACCGATCATTTGGAAGACCATATCTGCTACAGAACCTTTATAAGCAACGCGTCCTTCAATTCCTTCAGGGACCAATTTATTGGCTTCATTGACAGATCCTTGGAAGTAACGGTCGCTAGAACCTTTCTTCATTGCTGCAATAGATCCCATACCACGGTATGTTTTAAATTTACGACCTTGGAAGATTTCTGTTTCACCTGGTGCTTCATCTGTACCTGCAAGCATTGAGCCAAGCATAACTGCGTTTCCACCAGCTGCTAGTGCTTTGACAATATCTCCTGAATACTTGATACCACCATCAGCAATGATCGTTTTTCCATATTCACGAGCTACAGCGGCTGCGTCATAAATAGCAGTCACTTGAGGAACACCAACCCCTGCAACAACACGAGTTGTACAGATTGATCCTGGACCAATTCCGACCTTAACTACGTCTACCCCTGCATCAAATAATGCACGAGCACCTTCAGCGGTTGCAATATTTCCTGCAATCAAGGTACGATCTGGGAAGTGGGCACGAATTTCTGCAATCTTACGAAGAACACCCGCAGAATGTCCATGAGCAGTATCGATGACAATGGCGTCTGCACCAGCTTCAAAAAGAGCTTCTGCACGTTCAAAAGTATCTGAAGTAACCCCTACGGCACCAGCTACAAGCAAACGACCAAATTCATCCTTAGCCGCATTTGGGAACTCAATAACTTTTTCAATATCTTTGATTGTAATCAAGCCAGAAAGACGACCATTTTCATCTACCAATGGTAATTTTTCAATACGGTGCTCTTGTAGAATGCGTTCAGCTGTTTCCAAATCAGTTCCAACCGGTGCAGTCACCAAATTTTCACTCGTCATATGATTTGAAATGGGTTGATTGTAATCAGAAATAAAACGCAAATCCCGGTTTGTAAGGATACCAACTAATTTACGATTTTCAAGTGTTTCAACAACAGGAACACCACTGATTCGGTATCGTCCCATCAACTCATCTGCTTCTGCAATTGTATGAGACGGAGTCAAATAGAACGGATCAATGATAACCCCATTTTCAGAACGTTTTACTTTGCGTACTTCATCTGCCTGTTGCTCAATTGACATGTTTTTATGGATCACACCAAGTCCACCCGCACGTGCCATAGCAATTGCCATTTGACTTTCAGTCACCGTATCCATAGCAGCAGTAATGATTGGGATATTCAAGCGTAAATTACTTGCTAATTGTGTACTTAAATCTGCATCATTAGGCAATACGTGACTTTCTGCTGGAATCAAAAGCACGTCATCGAATGTAAACCCTTTTTTTAAAAACTTTGTGTCCCAATTAGACATTAGCTGGATCCTCTTTTCTTTTTATTTGAGCAAGGCTCGAATTTTTATTGTTAATATCATACCATTCTATGGCAATTTGTCAATCATTTATTGGTAAATTATCAATGAACAGTAAGAAATGTTCGCTTTTAATGAAGTCGTTTTATTTTTTAAAATAGGTAATTCCCATCGCAGATTTTACTTCATCCAGTGTTTGAGCTGCTACATTTCGAGCGCGCTCACTTCCTTTTTCAAGAATAGAGTAGACCTCACCCATATCCTTTGCAAACTCAAGTCGTCTTTCACGAATTGGTCTTAATTCACGATCTAAAATTTCTAAAAGATATCGTTTGGTCTTTACATCACCAAGTCCACCACGTTGATAATGTTCTTTCATTTCTGCAATTTCAGCTACATCTTCTGGACGGCCAAATACATCCAGGTAATGAAATACCATATTGCCTTCGATTTTTCCTGGATCCTCTACTTTAATATGATCAGGATCAGTATACATGCTCATCACTTTTTTCTTTAAAGTATCTGCATCATCAGCTAGGTAAATGCCATTATTCAACGATTTAGACATTTTAGCATTTCCGTCTAAACCAGGTAAGCGCCCTGCTGCTTCGTTTTCAGGATAAATCCCTTCCGGTTCCACCAAAGTATCTGTGTTGTAAGCATGATTAAAGGAACGAACAATCTCACGAGTTTGCTCAATCATTGGCTTTTGATCATTTCCTACTGGAACAAAATTTGCTTTAAAAGCTGTGATATCGGCTGCTTGTGAAATAGGGTATACCAAAAATCCTGTTGGAATACTCTCACCAAAACCTTTTTGAGAAATCTCGGTTTTTACAGTTGGGTTTCTTTCAAGTCGCGCCAAAGATACTAGATTCATGTAATACATGGTCAATTCCGCTAATTCAGGAATCTGACTTTGAATGAAAATCGTAACTTTTTCAGGATCTAGTCCAGCTGCCAGATAATCCAAAGCAACATTACCAATAGATTCTACAATCGTTTTTGGATCTTTTGCATGGTCTGTCAAAGCTTGCTGGTCTGCTAGGAAAACAAACATATTATACTCGTCTTTATTTTGCAACAAGACGCGATTTTTTAAAGAACCAACATAGTGGCCGATATGGAGTTTTCCTGTCGGTCTATCTCCTGTCAGAATGATGGGTTTTGTCATACTCTTCTCCTTAATCGTTATCCCTATCATTATAGCACTTTCTAGTTGAAAATGTTAGTCTATCCTCTATGTTTGTAAGGAATTATCACTTTACTAAACTGTCAATTTCGTTTACATCATTGTAAAAACAAATTGACAGTAAAAAAGTTGAATTTTCCCCTATTTTCTAGTAAAATGAAGACATTATAGAAAGAGGAGAAAATCATTGCTTACAGTATCAGACGTCTCACTACGTTTTAGTGATCGAAAATTGTTTGACGATGTCAATATCAACTTTACAGAAGGAAATACATACGGTCTCATCGGTGCCAACGGTGCTGGAAAGTCAACCTTTTTAAAAATTTTAGCTGGAGATATTGAACCAACAACTGGTCATATTTCTCTTGGCCCTGATGAACGTTTGTCTGTTTTGCGTCAAAATCACTTTGACTACGAAGACGAGCGGGTCATCGATGTTGTCATTATGGGAAATGAAAAGCTCTACAACATTATGAAAGAAAAAGATGCTATCTACATGAAAGAAGATTTCTCTGATGAAGATGGTGTCCGTGCAGCTGAACTGGAAGGTGAATTTGCCGAACTTGGTGGATGGGAAGCAGAAAGTGAAGCATCTCAATTGCTTCAAAATCTAAATATTTCAGAAGACCTTCATTATCAAACTATGAGCGAGTTAGCCAATGGGGATAAAGTGAAAGTTCTCTTAGCTAAAGCCCTTTTTGGTAAACCAGATGTCCTTCTTTTGGACGAGCCGACCAATGGATTGGATATTCAATCCATTACCTGGTTAGAAGATTTTCTGATTGATTTTGAAAATACGGTTATCGTTGTATCCCATGACCGCCACTTTTTGAACAAAGTCTGCACCCATATGGCGGATCTCGACTTTGGAAAAATTAAACTTTACGTCGGAAACTATGATTTCTGGAAAGAATCTTCTGAACTTGCAGCAAAATTACAAGCAGATAGAAACGCAAAAGCTGAAGAAAAAATTAAACAATTACAAGAGTTTGTCGCACGTTTCTCAGCCAACGCTTCAAAATCAAAACAAGCAACTTCGCGTAAAAAAATGCTTGACAAGATTGAACTTGAAGAAATTGTTCCATCTAGTCGGAAGTACCCATTTATCAACTTTAAGGCAGAACGAGAAATTGGTAACGATCTCTTGACAGTTGAAAATCTTTCTGTCAAGATTGATGGAGAAACCATCCTTGACAATATCAGCTTTATCTTACGTCCTGGTGACAAAACCGCGCTTATCGGACAGAACGATATTCAAACAACCGCTTTAATCCGTGCATTGATGGATGATATTGAATATGAAGGAACTGTCAAGTGGGGAGTTACAACTAGTCGATCATATCTACCAAAAGACAACAGTCGTGATTTTGCAGGTGGTGAAAGTATTCTTGATTGGCTTCGTCAATTTGCAAGTAAAGAAGAAGATGACAATACTTTCCTTCGTGGTTTCTTAGGACGTATGCTCTTTTCGGGTGACGAAGTTAACAAGTCTGTCAACGTCTTGTCAGGGGGAGAAAAAGTTCGTGTCATGTTGTCTAAATTGATGCTCCTCAAGTCAAATGTTCTTGTACTGGATGATCCAACCAATCATTTGGATTTGGAGTCTATCTCAAGTTTGAATGATGGATTGAAGAATTTTAAAGAATCGATTATCTTTGCCAGCCATGACCACGAATTCATTCAAACACTCGCCAACCATATTATCGTTCTTTCAAAAAACGGCGTAATCGATCGTATTGATGAAACCTATGATGAGTTTCTTGAAAATGAAGAAGTTCAAGCAAAAGTGAAAGAACTTTGGAGCCAATCATAAAAATAAAGAGCCCTGAAATAATGATTTCAGGCTCTTTCAGTAGAAATATATGAATAAAACAAAGCTAAAAACATTCCTTTTTATAGTATCTTCTTTCCTGATTCCAGCTATCATGATGTTCTTTATTTACCTCTCACAAGGAATCTACTGGAACAGTGATACATCCCCCTTATTAGGAGATGGTTATCATCAGTATGTCATTTTTGATACCACACTTCGAAATATTTTACATGGGACAGATAGCCTATTTTACAGTTTTCAAAGTGGATTAGGCATTAATTTCTATGCACTCAGTAGCTATTATCTAGGAAGTTTCTTTTCTCCTCTTGTCTACTTCTTTAATGCACAATCCATGCCGGATGCTGTTTACCTCATCACTCTTCTTAAATTTGGAGCTATTGGCTTAAGCACTTATATTAGTTTACATGGAATGTTTTCTAAAATTCCTAGATTCCTGGTTCTTACCCTTTCAACCTCATTTGCTCTTATGAGCTTTGCTATCAGCCAAATTGAAATCAAAACTTGGCTAGATGTTTTTATCCTAGCACCATTAATTCTTTATGGATTTAAAAAACTCATTTACAATAAGGGAGAGATTCTCTACTTTATCAGCTTAACCAGCTTGTTTATCCAAAATTATTATTTTGGGTTTATGATGTCTATTTTTCTTATTTTATGGTACTTGACACAACTGTCATGGGACATCAAAGAAATTGGAAAACGCTTCTTTCATTTTGTGATTGTATCTCTTTTATCAGTTATAACAAGCCTTGTGATGTTATATCCAACCTTCTTAGATTTACGCACTCATGGAGAAAGTTTTTCAAAGGTTGACAGTATCTTTACAGAAAAAAGTTGGTATCTTGACGTATTTGCAAAAAATTTCATTGGAAGTTTTGACACTACTAAATATGGATCAATTCCAATGATCTACGTGGGATTATTTCCACTTCTATTAGCGATCACCTTTTTCTTTGTAAAGTCGATCAAGTTTCACGTGAAACTTTCTTACTTTATACTCTTGACCATTCTTATTTTGAGTTTTCGTTTTCAATTATTAGATCTCCTTTGGCAAGGTATGCACGCGCCAAATATGTTTCTTCATCGATACTCTTGGATCTTTTCTTTGACGATTATTCTGATGGCAGGAGAAGTACTAAATCGAATAGAGGAGATCACTTGGATTCGTTTTAGTCTTGCTAATTTCCTCCTTATTCTAGGATTTGTAGCAACTGTCCTTTACAGCAGTCACTATAAATTTTTAGATGCAGTCAATTTCATTGTTACTTTTGAATTTTTAATTGCTTTCTATTTGGTCTGTTTAGGATTTATCCTAAAAAAGATACCGCCTAGACTTTTCTATCTTTCGATCCTTTTTTTCTCCATTTTTGAATTATCGGTGAATAGTTATTATCAAATGGAAGGAATAGCGAATGAATGGGTATTTGCTTCTCGATCATCCTACGAACGAGACTTAAAAGCCATCCAATCCTTAATAAGAGAGAAGACAGACTCTAATTATCGGACTGAGATTCTACAGCCGCAAACGGGCAATGATAGCATGAAGTATGGTTATAATGGAATTTCTCAATTTTCATCTGTACGAAATACGGATGCTAGCTCGACATTGGACAAACTTGGATTTAAATCTGAAGGAACCAACCTCAATCTTCGATACCAAAACAATTCTATTTTAATGGATAGTCTATTTGGTGTTCGCTATAATTTAAGCCAACAACCTGTTCAAAAATTTGGATTTAAAGAGATTGCAATCAAAAATGGAGTCTCACTTTCAGAAAACGAATATGCCTTACCAATCGCCTTTCTGTCAGCAAAACCTTATAAAAATACTTCCTTTACGAATTTGACACTGGATAATCAGACACGATTCATCCATCAAATCACGGATGAAAAATATAAATTTTATAAGAAATTAAATATTCTCTCGCCTACTTCACAAAATACTACATCTTCGTTGCAAACTGCAAAAATTGAAGAAGATAGTCATCTTTCCTACGCAAGTATTCAATATGAAGTAAGGGTTCCTGCTCATAGTCAACTGTATGTCAATGTTCCAAATTTACAATTTTCAAACGATGATCGAAAAGATATTGAAATCAGCTACAATGGACAGACCCAACGCTATACCATTGATAATGCCTTTCCATTCTTTTCGATTGGCCATTTTGACACAGAGGAAACAGTTACTATTCGTATGAGTTTTCCAGAAAATTCGACAGTCTCTTTTGATACACCAGAATTTTTTGCTCTGGATCTTGACCAATACACACAAGCTATCGCTAGCATTCGTCAGCAAGAAGTTGCTATTCACAAAAAGAAAAACAAATTGGTAGCAGCCTATAACGCAAATAGAGACACTACCCTTATTTTTACACTCCCTTATGATAAAGGCTGGTCAGCTAAACAAAATGGAAATCCTATCCAAATTCATCGCATCCAGAAAGGATTGATGGGAGTTCGTGTTTCAAAAGGATCCGGAACAGTCACCTTAACATTTGTTCCCCAAGGCTTCATTGAAGGACTCATTGCCTTTTTCGTTGGAATCATTCTCTTTTTCCTCTACGAATGGAGACAAATAAAAAGACGAAAAAGCTAAGGAATCTAACCATTGTTCACTTATAAATAAAAGGCTAGGATAGTCATTATCCTAGCCTTTTTCAAAACAAAAAAACACCCAAATGGGTGCTGTACTAGCTCCGCCAGTAGGACTCGAACCTACGACATCATGATTAACAGTCATGCGCTACTACCAACTGAGCTATGGCGGAATGAGATATAGTCCGTACGGGATTCGAACCCGTGTTACCGCCGTGAAAAGGCGGTGTCTTAACCCCTTGACCAACGGACCATATATTCATTAACAGAACATATCCCATTATATCAAAATTTAACTAATTGTCAAGCACTAAATTCTAAATTTTGCTCTTCAATTAATTTTTTGGCACGTTTGATATTGCTTCTTGAGATTGGACAAGAATAGCCTTCTTTCAACAGTAGCTGTTTCTTTTTCTTATCCATTCCAATGATCATACTTCTATTCACGATAAAAGATTGATGGGGACTGAAATATCTCTCCTCCACATCTTTCTCCAAGACATCTGATAAACTTCCCGCAATTTCTTTTTGAAAATTTTTCCCAACTAAGTTTAATTTATAAGCAGAACCAACCGTTTCAATATAAAGAATATCCTTAAATGGAATTTTTATCTTTTTATCCTTAAAGTCATACTCAAAATAATCTGTCAAATCATCATTTCCAATTTGAATAGTTGTTAGGTACTCAATACACTCCTTGATTTTTAATCTAAATAAATCTTCATTCAAATTTTTATCAATAAAATCTAAGGCAGATACTTTATAACGATAGGTAATCGAAGCGAATTCTGATTTTGTAGTAATAAAAACAATAATGGCATAAGGATTTGCTTCTCGTATTTTTTGAGCAATTTCCAGCCCACAATACTCATTGTCTTGGATATGAATATCTAGAAAATATAATTGGTGGATATCCGAATGTTGGATATAATTTTCAAATTCCGAAATTTTACCGGTAGAAATCACTTCAAGTTTAATTTCTAATTCCTTAGCAATTTCTGCAATATGTTTTTCTACCCGTATCTGTTGAGAGAGCTCATCTTCTAATAAAAAAATCTTCATTCTTGTTCGTATCCTCCAATCTTCAAAACTTGTAAAAAACGATTTCCTTGCAATTCCGTTTCTAAAAACATCGTTCCATAATTTGCTAAGATTTTTCTCACATTATTTAATCCTAGTCCTCTATTTTCTCCTTTTGTCGAATAGCCTTCTTCATATATTTTTCTAATATCAAAAGTGATTTCATTTGTTGTATTATGAATCACTAAGTAAACAATTTTTGAAATAGAGAAAATAGCAATATGAACTTTCTTTTCTTCTGCTTCTTTTGAAGCTTCCAAAGCGTTTGTCACTAGAATCCCAACGATTCTCACGATATCTAATAAATCAACTGGTAGTTGCTCGATTGGTTCACTCGTTTCAAAGGTCATTTCTACCCCAGCATCTCTTGCATCCAACCAACCTCGAATCAAAATACTTCGTAAAGCAGAATCTTTGATATTGACCAAGTTGAATCCTGATAATGCTTCTGTATTGATCTCTTTATAACCTTTTTCCAATACTTCTCTATGGATTCTCTGTATTTCTGGAATATTTTCTTCCTCAATAGCTAATGACATAGAAATAACTAAATTTCCCAAATCATGACGAAATCCCCTAACAATAGAATAGAGACTTTGAATTTCAGCCATATACCGACTCATTTGTTGCTCAGAAAATTCTTTATACTCCAGTTCTAAATTTTTACGATACTGATCTCGCTCGATTTTCATATGGAATAAGCTGACTACAAAAGAGAAAAAACAAATCGTTGCCAACATACTCCCAAAATTTTTAAATTGCGCTTGTTCACTAATCCATAAAGCAAAATTAATCACTACAAATATAGCAAAATAGACACAGATGAGTTTCTTTAAATATTTTTCAAATTCTTGCTCATAAAAAGGAGTGAAATCAAATTCAAATAAGTCAATTAACTTCAAAATGATTCCTAAAGAAAGCAAACGAATACACATATTGTAGACAATCGAGTAAGCTGCTACAACAGCATCTCCCAACACTGAAGAGACAATTATCGTCAGAAAAGTTGCTGTTCCTTCAACCGCTAAATAAGTAAAAAAAGAATAAAAAATGGCGCACAAGCGATTCGTCCGATTGGCATAATGATAATAAGGATATAAATAAACCGGCCATAAGAGCATATTTAAATCAGAGAGTCGAATATTTGAAAATAAAGTCACATCTAAAAATACTAAGAGACTTTCAAAAAGAAGAACAAAGGTGCTCAGAAGAAAGATAAATGCAAATTGATGTTCCTGATAGATTTTTTCGTCCACTAATGCAAACGTCAGAACAATGATCCCTCCCAAGAGAAAAGACAAGATTAATGACTGAATCACACAAACTCTCCCACTTTGTTTTTTCTATTTTATTATACTCTAGTATTATTATAAAAAAATAAAATTTTATATACAAAAAATTATAATATAAAATAGCCTAAAATTAAAGGGAATAGGTAAAATTGTAATTTTTTTAATGTTTTTGTTACATGAATGAAAACTATTTTACACAATTTATATAATCTACACTTTGCACTATATAGGGATTATTAGTCCTTTTTTAAAATATTCCTAATAAATCATTTCATTACTATTTGTCTATAGTGAAGTATACAAAAATTAATAGATAATGAAAATTTATACATTTTTACATAAAAAAAGATGCAGCAAAAGCTGCATCTTTCATTTGATCCCAGCAGGATTCGAACCTGCGACCGTTCGCTTAGAAGGCGAATGCTCTATCCAGCTGAGCTATGAGACCGAACTTACTTCATTTTAGCAGAAAAAGGAAGGAGCGTCAAGGTTATTTATGGTAAGGACTCCCCTGTTGAATCATGAAAGCACGATAGATTTGTTCCACCAACACTAATTTCATCAACTGATGAGGAAGAGTTAATTGACCAAAGCTCATTAATAGATTTCCTCTTTTTTTCACTTCAGGAGACAGACCAAGACTGCCTCCAATAACAAAAGTAAGGTTTGAGTAACCAGATGTCATAATCTGGTCAATCGTTTGACTAAATTTCTCTGAAGGAAATTGTTTTCCTTCGATGGCTAATACAATCACATATTCCTTATCTGAAATCTTAGAGAGAATTCGTTCCCCCTCTTTTTCAAGGATTTGTTGATTTTCGAGTTGACTGGCACGATCTGGAGTTTTTTCATCAACTAACTCAACCTGTTCTACTTTTGCAAATCGACCAAGCCTTTTAATATACTCCGCGATCCCATCTTTTAAGTATTTTTCTTTTAATTTTCCAACGGTTATCAATTTAATTTTCATTCCCCTATTGTAGCATAATTCTTCAATTCCACAAATAATCCACAGCTATAGAAAGGAAATCTATTCTATTAAGTCCTTTTTAAAGCCATTTCTCAACTTAATTCTACAACTTATCCACAATTTGTGGATAAGTTTAGTTATTTAAGATATAATTAAGAAAGTTTTTCTATACTTTAGACAATTTTATATCCTTAGGAGGAAAATATGAAATCTTCATCTAATTTACTGAAAAAACTTGGAAACATAACCCTCATTTTCGTTGTAGGTTTTCTAGGTGGGATTCTTGGAACCTTTTTAACCTTACAAACCTCTCATTCTTCTACTTCAAATACTGAAAGTAAGCAAGTACACTCAACCACTGTTAAAACAGCTTATAAAAATACAACCTCAACTAGTGAGGCCGTAGATAAGGTGAAAAATGCTGTAGTTTCTGTGATTACTTATTCTGATTCTTCGAATCAAGGGTTATTTGAAAAAGAAGAAAACTCTGACTCACAAATTTCTAGTGAAGGTTCTGGGGTCATTTATAAAAAAGAAGGAAAATATGCCTACCTTGTTACCAATACCCATGTAATCAATGGTGCTAAAAAAGTAGATATTCTTTTAGCAGATGGGAATAAAGTCCCCGGAGAAGTAGTTGGGTCAGATGTCTATTCTGATATTGCAGTCGTTCGCATTAGTGCGGATAAAGCAAAGGCAGTAGCTGAATTCGGAGATTCAAACCAATTAACGGTCGGTGAGACTGCAATTGCAATTGGTAGCCCTCTTGGAACAGATTATGCTAATTCTGTTACCCAAGGGATTATTTCTAGCCAAGGTCGCAATGTGAATTTGAAAGCTGATAATGGACAAAATATCTCTACACGCGCCTTACAAACAGACGCAGCCATCAACCCAGGGAACTCTGGAGGGCCATTAATCAATATTCAAGGACAAGTCATTGGGATTACCTCAAGTAAAATTTCAAATAATGGACAAACTTCAGTAGAAGGAATGGGATTTGCTATTCCTGCAAATGATGTTGTCAATATTATCAAACAGCTAGAAGAAAAAGGAAAAGTAGTTCGACCAGCTCTTGGAATCCAAATGATGGATTTATCCAACCTTTCAACTTCTGATTTAAGCCAATTAAAACTTCCTGAAAAAATCTCTGGAGGAGTACTGGTTCGTTCAACACTTGAAAATATGCCTGCTTCAGATAAATTGCAACGCTATGATGTCATCACAAAGATCGATGATACAGATATCGAGTCAACTGCAGATTTACAATCCACCCTCTATTCTCACCAAATCAACGATACGATCAAAGTCACATTCTATCGTGATGGAAAACAACAAACAACTTCTATCAAGTTGACAAAATCAACTGAGGATCTGAGCGATTAACTTTCACTTTCTTGACATACTTGTAAACACACCTTTACGAATTTGTAAAGGTGTGTTATTCTATTCATAAGATGGAAAAATTAGAAAAAATAGCGGTAAAGGACATTCGAACCAATCCTTTCCAACCAAGAAAAGTATTTGATCAAGAAAAATTAGAAGAACTGGCTCAGTCAATCAAAGAAAATGGCTTAATTCAACCCATTATTGTCAGAAAATCTCCAATAATTGGTTTTGAATTGCTTGCAGGTGAAAGACGTTTTAGAGCTTCAAAAATTGCTGGATTAGAGCTTGTTCCTGCGATTATTAAAGAGTTAACGGATCAAGAAATGATGCGACAAGCCATTATTGAAAATCTTCAACGAGAAGATCTCAATCCAATTGAAGAAGCTATCTCCTACCAGAAGCTCGTTGATCATGGCTATAAGCACGACCAAATCGCTCAATTTATGGGGAAATCTAGACCCTATATCAGCAATATGCTTCGCTTGTTACATCTAGCCCCCTCTGTTCAAGAAGCAGTCATTCAAAATGATATTTCTTCGGCTCACGCGCGTGTTCTTGTTCCTCTTGATGAGGAAGAGCAGCGCTTTTGGTTGGAGCGAATCAAACAGGATCATTTAAATGTTCGAACATTAGAAAGCAAGATCAGTTCAAAAAGAAAACAGAAAAATAAAAAAGCAAAAGAAAGCTTCCTACTAGAAGAGGAACAACAATTGAAAAAAATATTAGGAACAGATGTGACGATACACTCCTCTTCTCAAAATAAAGGAACTATCCAAATTTCTTTTTCCAGTCTTGATGAATACCAACGAATTATCAACAGCCTTAAATAAGGCTGTTATTTTTATTTTTTGTATTGACAAGCTTTTCCACCATAAAAATTTTTTGTAAATAGCAGAAAATAAGGATATTCTCTAGTTATCCCCACTTTGTGGATAACTTTTAAAAACAATGTGAATTTTAATCCACAACTTGTGGAAAAGTTTAAAACTATAATTTAATTTCATGAAATTTAGCCTGTGGAAAACTATTTTTGTTTGTGGTAGAATAGGAATACGTATGATTTGATACAATTCAAGAAAAGGAGGAAAGTCTGATAGTGTCACAAGAAGAGCAATTTTGGTCTCGTTTTTTAGAATTAGCCCAATTACAACTAAAAGATAGTGCCTATGATTTTTTTGTCGCCGATTCAAAATTAGTCAAAATCGATGGAGAAACGGCTACCATTTATCTTGATGGGAATTATAAAGAATTATTTTGGGAAACAAATCTAAAAAATGCTTTGATCACAGCCAGCTTTGAAGTCTACAATACAGATTTGAAGTTCCATTTCGTTTTTGAAGATACCGAAGAAATTCCTAGTAGTCATAGCAGTGAGAATAGGAGATTATCTTCAGGTAGCTTAACAACCGAACCGTTGCCTAAAATTGATACAGGCCTGAAATCAAAGTACACCTTTGATAATTTTGTGCAAGGGGATGGAAATATTTGGGCGAAAGCAGCAGCGCTTGCAGTTTCTGAAAATCTTGCAACAACTTACAACCCTCTCTTTATCTATGGTGGACCAGGACTTGGAAAGACTCACCTATTGAACGCAATTGGAAATCAAATCCTAGAAAATATTCCAAATGCACGGGTTAAGTATGTTCCAGCAGAAACCTTTATTAATGAATTTTTAGAACACCTTCGATTAGGAGAAATGAAGACGTTCAAGAATACCTATCGAAGTCTTGATCTCTTACTGATCGATGATATCCAGTCACTCGGCGGGAAAAAAGTCACGACTCAAGAGGAATTCTTTAATACATTTAATGCCCTCCATAGCGACAACAAACAGATTGTTCTAACAAGCGATCGAAGTCCGGATCATTTAGATAGTCTTGAAGAGCGGCTGGTTACTCGTTTCAAATGGGGACTAACGCAAAATATAACACCACCTGATTTTGAAACTCGGATTGCCATCTTACGGAATAAAATTGAAGATCTAGACTATATTTTTCCTAATGACACACTGGAATATCTAGCAGGTCAGTTTGATTCAAATGTCCGAGACTTAGAAGGTGCCTTAAATGATATTTCTTTAATGGCGAAGGTGAAAAAACTAAAAGAAATTACGATCGATGTTGCTGCTGAAGCTATTCGAGCTCGTAAAAACGATAATAGCAAGACGCTTGTCATCCCCATTGAAAAAATTCAGGAAGCAGTTGGAGCCTTTTATGGAGTCAGTGTAAAAGAAATCAAAGGTTCTCGAAGGGTTCAAAATATTGTCCTAGCACGACAAGTAGCTATGTATCTTTCAAGAGAGATGACGGACAACTCACTTCCTAGAATCGGAAAAGAATTCGGTGGGAAAGACCACACGACTGTCATTCATGCCTATGAAAAAATTAAAAGTATGGTCGACACAGATGATAATCTACGACTCGAAATTCAAAGTATCAAGAAAAAGTTAAATTAATCTGTGGATAACTTCCTCTTAACTTCTAGGGGTTATACACAATTTTTAAACAAGTAACTTTTCAAGTCATAGACAGGATTCTGAGAGTTTTCCACAACTTTCACACAACCTACTATTACTATTAACTTACTAATCATAAAATAAATAAAAGGAATGACCATGATAAATTTCTCTATTAACAAAACTTTATTTTTACAAGCACTAAATACTACCAAAAGAGCGATCAGTTCAAAAAATGCTATCCCAATCCTTTCCACGATTAAAATTGATGTCACTCCAGAAGGAGTTGCCTTATCTGGATCAAATGGCCAAATTTCAATTGAAAACTTTATTTCTATCAAAGATGAAAATGCTGGTTTATTGGTGACCTCTCCAGGTTCTATTTTATTAGAAGCAACTTTCTTTATTAATGTGGTTTCAAGTTTACCAGATGTTACTTTAGATTTTAAAGAGATTGAACAAAAACAGGTTCTCTTAACAAGTGGTAAATCAGAAATTACACTTAAAGGAAAAGATGCAGATCAATATCCACGTATTCAAGAAATTGCTGCAAGTAATCCATTAGTTTTAGAAACAAAATTATTAAAACAATTAATTAATGAAACGGCATTTGCAGCAAGTGTACAAGAAAGTCGGCCAATTTTGACAGGTGTTCACTTTGTTCTATCGGATAATAAAGAGCTAAAAACAGTAGCAACAGACTCTCACCGTATGAGTCAAAAAGTGATTACACTGGAGAAAAATGGAGACAACTTTGATGTTGTCATCCCAAGTCGCTCTCTTCGTGAATTCACCTCTGTCTTTTCTGATGATATTGAAACAGTTGAAGTTTTCTTTGCTAACAATCAAATCCTATTTAGAAGTGAACACATTAGTTTTTATACCCGTTTGCTAGAAGGAAATTATCCTGATACAGACCGTCTCATTCCAACAGAATTCAATACAGAGGCAACCTTCAATGTGGCCAACCTTCGATTTGCAATGGAGCGTGCTCGTCTTCTTTCAAATGCGACTCAAAACGGAACGGTTAAATTAGAGTTCAAAAATGGAGTGGTTTCTTCTCACGTTCATTCACCAGAAGTTGGGCGAGTAAATGAAGAGATCGATACGAGCGCCGTTTCAGGAGAGGATTTGTCTATTAGCTTTAATCCAACTTATTTGATTGAAGCGCTCAAAGCTATTGACAGTGAACAAGTTGTTATTCGTTTTATTTCTTCTGTTAGACCGTTTACATTGGTTCCAGAAGGAAATGAACAAGGGTTCATTCAATTGATTACGCCAGTTCGCACAAATTAACAAAGGTGAATCATGTATACGTTAGGTGATTTTGTAGAAATGAAAAAGCCTCACGCTTGTGTGATTAAAGAAACAGGCAAGAAGGCAAATCGTTGGGAAATTACGCGACTTGGTGCAGACATAAAAATCAAGTGTAGCAATTGTGATCATGTGGTCATGATGAGTCGCCATGATTTTGAACAGAAAATGAAGAAAGTACTATAAAAGGTTCAGTCACTTATGTGACCGAACCTTTTCGATTATTTTAATTCTTCAAATTTTCCATTTTTAACTTCTTTGAAACCACCCTGTTTCATCATATCAAAAGTTGATTTGAAGCTGATATAGTCGACTTTTTTATCTTTTTGTGTCGTTACTAATTTCTTTTCAATTAGCTGATCTAAGTCTGCCTTTTCATAATTTAGTGTTGTTTTTTCAACCATATAATCATCTTTGTATTCAGCAGAATGTGTGAATCCTTTGACATCCTTGTATTCTTCATCATATTTATCGATCATTTCCTTTAATTGATCTTTCGTAACTCCCGCTTCTTTGTAATAAATAGTAGTGGTGGTTTGGTTACTGATCGCTTTATCACCTTTATGTTCTAGTGTAATACGAACATCTGTTTTCTTTTCTTGGTTGATTGCCTGAAGATAGGATTTTTGAACAGATTGTTGTCCACAAGCTCCAAGAAGAAAGAGAGTAAAGATAGCGATTAAAGAAAGAAAAATAGATTTCCATGTTTGTTTTTTCATCTGAAAAACTCCTTTGTTCATTGTTAAATATAGTATACCATTTTTATCTTTTTAGAACGTTACAGTTTGATGAAAAAATCTAGTTTCAAAGGTGATGAAATATTTCATTTTTCATCACTTGTCTTTTGAATTATGTTATAATAAAAGAGATTGAAATTTGAACGGAGAAAAAGAAAAATGGCATTAACAGCAGGTATCGTTGGCTTACCAAATGTTGGTAAATCAACCCTATTTAACGCAATTACAAAAGCAGGAGCAGAGGCCGCAAACTATCCCTTTGCAACCATTGATCCAAACGTTGGGATGGTAGAAGTTCCAGATGAACGCCTCCAAAAATTGACGGAAATGATTACTCCTAAGAAGACAGTTCCGACTACTTTTGAATTTACAGATATTGCGGGGATTGTGAAAGGGGCTTCTAAGGGAGAAGGACTTGGTAATAAATTCTTGGCCAATATCCGTGAAGTAGATGCCATTGTTCATGTGGTACGTGCTTTTGATGATGAAAATGTCATGCGGGAGCAAGGTCGTGAAGATGCCTTTGTTGATCCACTGGCAGATATTGATACCATCAATTTAGAATTAATTTTAGCCGACTTAGAGTCTGTCAATAAACGCTATGCGCGTGTAGAAAAAATCGCTCGTACACAAAAAGATAAGGATTCTGTTGCGGAATTTAATGTTCTACAAAAAATCAAACCAGTTCTTGAAGATGGTAAATCGGCTCGGACCATTGAATTCACTGAGGAAGAACAAAAAGTGGTGAAAGGACTTTTCCTTTTGACTACCAAACCAGTTCTTTATGTAGCCAATGTGGATGAAGATGTTGTTGCAGATCCAGATTCTATCGAGTATGTGAAGCAAATTCGTGACTTTGCGGCAACAGAGAACGCGGAAGTCGTGGTGATTTCTGCGCGTGCTGAGGAAGAAATTTCTGAGCTAGATGATGCAGATAAACAAGAATTTTTAGAGGCGATTGGCCTAACAGAGTCTGGAGTTGATAAACTCACGCGTGCAGCTTACCACTTGTTGGGACTTGGCACTTATTTCACAGCTGGTGAAAAAGAAGTGCGTGCTTGGACCTTCAAACGTGGCATGAAAGCTCCTCAAGCAGCTGGAATCATCCACTCTGATTTTGAAAAAGGATTTATTCGTGCCGTGACCATGTCCTATGATGATTTGGTCAAATACGGTTCTGAAAAGGCTGTAAAAGAAGCGGGACGCTTGCGCGAAGAAGGAAAAGAATATGTTGTCCAAGATGGGGACATCATGGAATTTCGTTTTAATGTATAAGAGAGTTAAAAAAATGTAAAGGTTGGAAAAAATATTTCCAACCCTTTTAGTGTTTTGAAAGGAAAGAGATGACGAAATTAATTGTTGGATTGGGAAATCCGGGTGATAAGTATTTTGAAACCAAACACAATGTAGGCTTTATGTTAGTTGATCAAATGGCAAAGTCTTTAAATCTTACTTTCTCCCATGATAAGATTTTTCAAGCTGATATCGCCTCAACATTTTTAAATGGAGAAAAGGTCTATTTTGTAAAGCCGACCACTTTCATGAATGAGAGTGGAAAAGCAGTCCATGCCCTTCTGACTTATTATGGTCTGGATATTGAAGATCTTTTGGTTATTTACGATGATTTAGATATGGAAGTTGGCAAGATTCGTCTTCGAGCTAAAGGATCAGCTGGAGGTCATAACGGAATCAAATCGATTATCAATCATATTGGAACTCAGACTTTTTATCGAATTAAGATTGGAATTGGAAGACCTAAGCAGGGCATGTCAGTTGTTCATCATGTCTTAGGGAAATTTGATAAAGACGATTACATCACTATTCTACAAACAATTGATCGAGTAGAAGAAGCGGTTAACGATTACTTGGTAGAAGAAAATTTTGAAAGAAGCATGCAGAAATACAACGGGTAAGTAGATGAATGTAATTGATTTAGTGAGTCAAAACTCCAACCTTCTATCCTGGCAACAAGGTTTTCAAAAAAATAATAGGGAATTGATCTTAGGATTGTCTGCGACCACAAAGGCTATTGTAATGGCTTCAGCCTTTGATTCTATTGAAAAAGCAGTCCTCATTACTTCCAGTTATAACGAAGCAGAACGATTGGCCAGTGATTTTATTGCCCTACTTGGAGAAGAGAAAGTCCATACATTTTTGGGAGATGATAATCCTTTAGCAGAATTTGTTTTTGCTTCACAAGAAAGGCAATTTGCACGATTAGAGGCTTTGAACTTTTTATGTCAAGAAGATCGTCAAGGCATCCTTGTGACCAATGTGAGTGGTATAAAACTACTATTACCTTCTCCTAAAGTTTTTGCATCTAGCATTTTTCAATTGAAGGTTGGTCAAGAAATAGACTTAACTACTTTGAGTGAAACATTACAGAAGATTGGCTATCAAAAGGTAAGCCAAGTTTTGCAACAGGGAGAGTTTAGTCTACGAGGAGATATTTTAGATATCTTTGAGATCGACCAACTCCAACCCTATCGGATTGAATTTTTTGGGGATGAGATTGATGGGATCCGAATCTTTGACCCCGAAAGCCAGCGTTCTGTTGAAAATGTTGAAGAAGTTCAACTGAAAGCAGTGAGTGATCTATTATTGCAAGAGGAAGATTTCATCCGTGGTCAGAAGCAAATCGAACAATTGCAAGAACAGAGTGCAAATGAAGAATTTAAATCTTATCTAGCAGAAATTCTGGGAGATATTTCTCAAAGGAAACTCCATCCGGATCTTAGAAAATTTATTAGTTTCTTTTACGAGAAGCAATATACCCTATTCGATTATCTCCCTAAACATACTCCAGTCTTTCTGGATGATTATCAAAAAATAGCAGATCAAATAGCGAGATTTGAACTAGATACAGCTAATCTCTTGACGGAAGATTTACATAAAAATAGAGCTTCTTCTCGCCAAGTGTATTTTGCAGACACCAGTACAACATTACGAAAATATACGCCTGCAACTTATTTTTCAAACTTTCAAAAAGGATTGGGAAATCTGAAGTTTGATCATTTGTATCAATTCAATCAATATCCCATGCAGGAGTTTTTTGGACAATTTGATTTACTAAAAGAGGAAATTGAACGGTATCGAAAATCAAACTATACTGTTATTGTCCAAGCAACTTCTCATCACAATCTTCAACAGCTCCATAAAAATTTAGAAGAGTATGGGATTCGATTAGATTATATTGATGGGGATACGATCATTCCTCAAGCTAGTCAATTAGTCGTTGGAGGATTAGCTCACGGTTTTCAATTTGTTGATGAAAAAATTGTCTACATTACAGAATCAGAGATTTATCAGAAAAAGATCAAACGAAAGATTCGTAGGCAAAATATTTCCAATGCAGAACGCCTAAAAAATTATAATGAATTGGAAAAAGGGGACTATGTTGTTCACCAAGTTCATGGTATTGGTCAATTTTTGGGAATTGAAACGATTGAAATTTCGGGTGTCCATCGTGATTATGTTTCAATTCAATATCAAAATGGAGATCGCATCTCGATTCCTGTCGATCAGATTCAGATGTTGTCCAAATACGTTGCAAGTGATGGAAAAACGCCAAAAATTAACAAGTTAAATGATGGGCGTTTCCAAAAAACGAAGCAAAAGGTTCAGACCCAGGTGGAGGACATTGCGGATGATTTGATAAAACTTTATGCGGAGCGTAGTCAATTAGAAGGCTTTGCCTATTCCAAAGATGATGAAAACCAAGAGGCTTTTGAACAAGATTTTCCATATATTGAAACAGATGATCAATTACGTTCCATTGAAGAAATCAAAAAAGATATGGAATCGAATCGTCCGATGGATCGATTGCTGGTTGGAGACGTCGGTTTTGGAAAAACAGAGGTCGCTATGCGAGCAGCCTTTAAGGCAGTAAATGATCATAAACAAGTAGCAGTGCTGGTTCCTACCACGGTTCTTGCCCAACAACATTATGCCAATTTTAAGGAGCGTTTTGAATCTTTTGCAGTAGAGGTTGCTGTTTTAAGCCGTTTCCAGAGTAAGGCAGAGCAGAAAGAAACGCTTGAAAAGTTGAAAAAAGGACGAGTGGATATTATTATTGGAACTCACCGGCTCTTGTCCAAAGATGTTGTTTTTTCAGACTTAGGCTTAATCGTGATCGATGAAGAACAACGTTTTGGAGTGAAGCACAAAGAAACCTTGAAAGAATTGAAAAAAAAGGTGGATGTGCTTACCTTGACAGCTACCCCTATACCTCGAACTCTTCATATGTCTATGCTAGGAATTCGAGATTTGTCTGTCATCGAAACACCTCCGACCAATCGGTATCCTGTGCAAACTTTTGTACTAGAGACTAATCCAACCATTATTCGAGATGCTGTGTTGCGGGAGATGGATCGTGGAGGACAGGCCTATTATCTTTACAATAAGGTAGATACAATTGAACAAAAGGTGTCTGAATTAAAAGAGTTGATTCCAGAAGCTTCGATTGGCTTTGTTCATGGTCAGATGAGTGAAGTTCGCCTGGAAAATACCCTGTTGGATTTCATTAATGGCGAATACGATGTCTTAGTGACGACAACCATTATTGAGACAGGTGTGGATATTCCAAATGCCAATACACTCTTTATTGAAAATGCGGATCATATGGGACTTTCAACTCTTTATCAACTAAGAGGTCGTGTGGGACGAAGCAACCGAATTGCTTATGCTTATTTGATGTATCGTCCAGACAAATCTCTTACAGAAGTGTCTGAAAAACGTTTAGAAGCTATTAAAGGTTTTACTGAGTTGGGGTCTGGATTTAAAATTGCTATGCGAGATTTATCGATCCGTGGAGCAGGGAATATCCTTGGAGCTTCTCAATCTGGTTTCATCGATTCAGTTGGTTTTGAAATGTATTCTCAATTGTTAGAAGAAGCTATTGCTAAGAAACAAGGCCAAGAGCATCGCAGGCAAAAGAGTAATGCAGAGTTGAACCTTCAAATAGATGCGTATTTACCTAATGAATATATTTCAGATCAACGTCAAAAAATTGAAATTTACAAACAAATTCGTGAAATGAATTCTGCGACGGACTATGAATATTTGCAAGATGAATTGATCGATCGTTTTGGAGAATACCCAGATGTTGTGGCCTACCTACTAGAAATTGGTTTAGTGAAAGCTTACTTGGATCAAGTATTTGTCCGTCTTGTTGAGAGAAAACAACAAAAAGTGACAGTGAAATTTGAACCTATTGCCAAACAACTGTTTTTAACACAGGATTATTTCAAAGCTCTGTCCATGACACAGTTAAAGGCACAGATTGCAGAAGAAAAGGGATTGATTGAAGTGATCTTCGATATTCGAAATAAGAAAGATTTTGAAATTTTAGAAGCTCTGAAGCAATTTGGTAAAACCTTATTGGAAATTAAACAAGAAAAAGAAGAGGACTAGCAGTTCTTAGCTCATTTTTCGCATTTTATGTATAAAAAATGATACAATACTATGTTAGAGGTGACAGTATGAGATTAGATAAATATTTAAAAGTTTCTCGCATTATTAAGCGTCGTCCTGTTGCAAAGGAAGTTGCAGATAAAGGGCGAATCAAAGTCAATGGAGTATTAGCCAAAAGTTCAACGGATTTGAAAGTGAATGATCAAATTGAAGTTCGTTTTGGAAATAAAGTATTGACGGTTAAAGTCTTGGAAATGTTGGATAGTACAAAAAAAGAAGATGCATCCAAAATGTACGAAATAATTAGTGAAACAAGGATAGAAGAAGATGCCTAAAAATATCGTTCAAATGAACAATAAATATATCAAAGACGAAAGTCAGCGAAAACGTTTTTTAGAAGAAGAAAGAAAAAAACGCAATCGTTTTCTAGGGCTCGTTTTGATATTGGTCATGTTACTGTTTATTCTTCCAACTTATAATTTAGCCCAGAGCTATCAATCGCTACAAGATAAAAAAGAACAATACAAACAGTTGGAAAAAGAGTATAAAGAAACAAGTGAACAAAAAGAATACCAACAAGACATCGCTAAAAAATTAAAAGACGATGATTATGCAACAAAATATGCACGCGCTAAGTATTCTTTTTCAAAAGATGGTGAATATGTTTATACCATCCCAGATTTACTCCCCCAATAACCGATGGAAAATATCTTACAAACAGTTAAACAATTTCTTGAATTTTCGGATGAAAAATTAGAGGAATTAAAAAAGAAAAACCAAATGATTAAACTTCAAAAGGATGAAAAGGAAAGGAATACAGGTGTCTAAACGATTTCTGCTCCTATTGTTAGTTCCAATTTTATTTATTGGGTCTCAAGCAGCGAGTGTCGAGCAGTCTGAGTCTTCTCAGACAATAGCTCATCCATCAGAACTTTATTTTTCTTCAATTCCAGCGAACCCTAATATCTATCGCAAAATTTCTGTTTTTTCTGATCCTCAGTTGAAAAAAGCAAAAGGAGAAATTCTTCCCAACACACCGTTTACAATCGAACAACTCTTTGTAAATGATGAAGGGAAAGCTGTATTTAAAATAGCAGATAAAGGATATGTATTAGCAGATTCTTCTGTCATTTTTTCTGATGTTGTACAAGAAACACAAGAAAAAAAACAAGACATGTGGCTAAAACCTGGTTTTAAAGTGTATGACCGACCCTTAATAAATGGTGCAAAAGAAAAAAATACACCTCTTTCTCCTTATACAAAAGTGACAGTCTTACGTACAGCTAAGACTTTACGAGATGAGTTTGTGGAGATTGAAGGTCAGGGCTGGGTGAACAAGGCATTCGTTACTGAAAAAGATAATCGAATGGAAAAAGTTCAGGACTTGTTAAATAGTAAATACAATTCTCCTTCATATGGAATCTATGTAAAACAATTAGAGACTGGAAATACTGCTGGAATCAATCCGCAAAAAGAAATGTATTCTGCCAGTGTAACGAAATTACCATACTTGTACTACGTCCAAGAACAGCTCAATAAAAAAGCCATTTCTCCAACTACAACCTACAAATATATTCCAGAAGTCAATGATTTCAAAGGAGGCTATGAACCAGAAGGAAGTGGTAGTCTTTCAAAAACACCAGATGGAAAAGAATATAGTGTTCAAGAGTTGATAGATAAGATTGCAAAAGAATCAGATAATGTTGGACATAATATATTGAATTATTATGTCACTCATCAATCAGATCAAGATTTCCAAAAAACATTGGATAAAATTGCAAAGAAACATTGGGATGTTGAAAAAAGAGAAGCATCCGCTGAAATGGCTGGCAATGTCATGGAGGCTGTCTATCAACAAAATGGCCCTATTATTGATGCGCTCTCCTCTACAAAATATGATAATCAACGGATTGCGCGTGACCTTCCAGTAAAAGTTGCTCATAAAATTGGAGATGCCTATGATTTTAGACATGATGTTGCGATTGTATACACAAATTCACCCTATGTAATAGCCATTTTTACAGATCATTCGAATTATGATACGATTTCCAACATTTCAAAAGATATCTATGAGGTATTGAAATAATGGAAAAGCGATTTTTAGAGTTTTGTGAAAAACAAGATCTATTTACTCCCCATCGTCGTGTTTTGGTTGCCTTATCTGGTGGATTGGATTCAATGAATCTGTATGAACTTTTATATAAGAATAAAGAACGATTGAAAATCCATCTGGTACTCGCTCATGTCAATCATGGACAAAGACCAGAATCGGATTTAGAAGAAAGTGAACTTCGAACGCTAGCTGATAGGCGAGAAACACGTATCCATGTGGCTCACTATTCGGGTGATTTTACAGAAGCAAAAGCTCGTACCTTTCGTTATGATTTTTTTAAACAGATTATGGAGAAAGAGGATTGCACCGCTTTAGTAACAGGTCATCATGCAAACGATCAAGCTGAAACAACTTTCATGCGCTTGATACGAGGAACAAAATTACGCCATTTAAGTGGCATTCCTGTACGCCAACCATTTGGCAAGGGTGAGCTAATCCGTCCTTTGTTAACTTTTACCAAAGATGAGTTGATGAAAATCCCTCACTTTGAAGATAGTAGCAATGACTCACAGGACTATTTTCGAAATCGTGTACGCCATCAATACCTTCCAGAATTTGAAAAAGAAAATCCCCAAATGCAAGTAAGTCTTCGTTATTTAGCAGAGGAAGTTACTCATTGGCACCAAGCACTGAAAGAATTGACTAGCGAGTTAAGCATTCAAGATTTAGCTTCTTTTAGAACGTATTCTCATTCTGTACAATCATTCTTATTAGAAGAGTATTTGGCACAATTCCCAGATTTGCAACTTGGTAGGGTACAGTTTCAAGAATTATTAAATTTACTGCGAAAAAAAAGAAATTGCATTCATTATTTAAAGTCGAATTATGAACTACATCAAGAATATGATTTCTTTGAAATACAAAAAATCAGTCAAAAGTCGGATGACCAACCCCTCCCATTTTTGTTAGAATTTGGGAATATCTTTGAAATTGCAAATTATAAACTATCTTTTGGACAACCATTAGTAGGGGAAAATGTAGAAATTCTTTCTGTTTCACGCGAAACTCCCATCTTAATTAGAGGGAGAAAGGAAGGAGATCAGCTGCTTGTTAATGGCCACCATCAAAAATTAAGACGGTGGTTTATCAACCATAAAATTCCAATTTCGCTTCGGCAAAAAGCTCTCATTATAGAACAGAATCATAATATTCTTTCTGTAGTGGGATTGGTAACGAGTGATTTGAGTAAGCCCTCAAAAAGTGGTATAATGAAAGATAGTCTTTATATTCAAAAAATAGATAGGTAAAAACATGTTAGAAAAAGATATAAAAAAAGTATTGGTTTCACATGATGAAATTGTAGAAGCAGCAAAGAAATTGGGTGAAACCCTAACAAAAGAGTACCAAGGAAAAAATCCAATTTTTGTTGGAATTTTGAAAGGCTCTGTTCCATTTATGGCAGAGTTGATCAACCACGTGGATACACATATTGAATTGGATTTTATGCTGGTTTCAAGTTATCATGGTGGTACGGCAAGCTCAGGTATTATTAATATTATCAAGGATATCGACCAAGATATTACTGGTAGAGATATTTTATTTGTAGAAGATATTATCGATACAGGTAAAACTCTCAAGAGTCTAAAAGAACTCTTTGAAGAAAGAAATGCAGCATCTGTAAAGATTGCTACCTTACTGGATAAACCTGAAGGCCGTTTGGTTGAGATTGAAGCAGATTACACCTGCTTTACGATTCCAAATGAGTTTGTTGTAGGATATGGTTTAGACTATGATGAAAATTATCGTAACCTACCCTATGTTGGTGTATTAAAAGAGGAAGTGTACTCAAAATAGAGGAGACTAGATGAATAACAGAAAAAATAACGGTTTTGTCCGAAATCCATTTCTGTATTTGTTGATTATTGTAGCGGCTGTGACAGGATTCCAGTACTTTTTTGCGGGTAATGGGGTTGGTCAAAGTCAGCAAATCAACTACACAGAATTGGTCAAAGAAATTAAAAATGATAATGTAAAAACAATCAGTTACCAACCAAATGGTAGTGTGATTGAAATTGCAGGTACCTATAATAAAGCAAAAGAATCAAAAGAAGATACAGGAATTCAATTTTTTACCCCAAGTGTTCAAAAAGTATCTCGCTTTACTAGTGTCATCCTTCCATCTGATATCACTGTCAATGAATTACAAAAATTAGCAGCTGACCACAAAGCAGAAATCACCATTAAGCGTGAGAGCTCAAGTGGCATGTGGATAACAATTCTCACTTCAATTGTTCCATTTGTTATTGTCATGTTCTTCTTCTTCTCAATGATGAACCAAGGCGGTGGCGGAGGTGCCAGAGGTGCCATGAACTTTGGTCGTAATAAAGCCCGCGCTGCTAATAAAGAAGATATTAAAGTTCGTTTTTCAGATGTAGCAGGAGCTGAAGAAGAAAAACAAGAACTTGTTGAAGTTGTTGAATTTTTAAAAGATCCAAAACGCTTTACTAAATTGGGTGCAAGAATCCCAGCAGGTGTGCTTCTTGAAGGCCCTCCCGGAACTGGTAAAACCCTTTTAGCAAAAGCAGTAGCTGGTGAAGCTGGAGTGCCATTCTTCAGTATCTCTGGTTCTGACTTCGTTGAAATGTTTGTCGGAGTCGGTGCTAGCCGGGTTCGTTCACTTTTTGAAGATGCTAAAAAAGCAGCACCAGCCATTATCTTTATCGATGAAATTGATGCTGTTGGGCGCCAGCGTGGTGTAGGTCTTGGTGGTGGAAATGATGAACGTGAACAAACCCTTAACCAGCTCTTGATTGAGATGGATGGTTTTGAAGGCAACGAAGGAATCATTGTTATCGCAGCAACTAACCGTTCTGATGTCCTTGACCCTGCCCTTCTTCGTCCTGGCCGTTTTGACCGTAAAGTATTGGTTGGACGTCCAGATGTGAAAGGTCGTGAGGCAATTCTTCGTGTTCATGCTAAGAATAAGCCACTTGCTCAAGATGTGGACTTGAAATTAGTTGCTCAACAAACACCAGGATTTGTCGGTGCTGATCTCGAAAATGTTTTGAACGAAGCAGCCTTGGTTGCAGCTCGTCGAAATAAAAAAGTAATTGATGCTGCTGATATCGATGAAGCAGAAGATCGTGTTATTGCAGGTCCATCTAAGAAAGATCGGACGATTTCACAAAAAGAACGTGAAATGGTTGCTTATCACGAAGCTGGTCATACAATCGTTGGTTTGGTCTTATCAAATGCTCGTGTAGTTCATAAAGTTACGATTGTTCCACGTGGTCGTGCAGGCGGTTACATGATTGCCCTTCCTAAAGAAGATCAAATGTTACTTTCTAAAGAAGATATGAAAGAACAATTAGCTGGGCTCATGGGAGGACGTGTTGCCGAAGAAATTATTTTCAATTCGCAAACAACGGGTGCTTCAAATGACTTTGAACAAGCTACCCAAATGGCGCGTGCAATGGTGACAGAATATGGTATGAGTGAAAAACTTGGACCGGTCCAATATGAAGGAAATCATGCAATGTTTGGTGCTCAAAGCCCACAAAAAATGATTTCAGAACGAACAGCTTACGAAATTGATGAAGAAGTTCGTAGTCTGTTGAATGAAGCCCGTAATAAAGCGGCAGAAATTATTCAAGGAAATAGAGAAACGCATAAACTAATTGCGGAAGCTCTATTAAAATATGAAACCTTGGATAGTGTTCAAATTAAATCATTATATGAAACAGGAAAAATGCCTGAAAATTCAGAGCATGAATTAGAAGAAGAAGCAAAACCTCTATCATATGATGAGATTAAGTCAAAATTAGAAGAAAATAACTAATTCAAAAGAAGGAAAATATTTCCTTCTTTTTTTATTAAAAAAGTGTTGACAGAGTAAAAATATTCTGTATAATAGAATATGTTGTAAAAATGGTCCGTTGGTCAAGGGGTTAAGACACCGCCTTTTCACGGCGGTAACACGGGTTCGAATCCCGTACGGACTATCGATGAACTGTCACCAAGTGGCAGTTTTTTTGTGTATTTGGACAAAATAATTAAAAATAATAACCAAATAGTTAAAAAAACGTGCAGAATAGAAAAAAAGTCCAATGTGCTTCTTTATTTTTATAAAATACAGATAAAAGTAAAGGAGAGCTTATGGAATTTAATAAAATGTATCAAAAAGTAAAATATATCGTAAGAAAATGTGAAAAAGAATATTATATTCAATTATGGGAAAAGGATGATTGGGAACAAGAAGGACAGCTAACACTCTTTGAACTTTATCAAAAAAATCCTGAAATTGAAACAAATGAAGAATTACTTTATACATATTTTAAAACAAAATTTAGAAATCATATTAAAGATAAAATAAGACAACAGGAAAGTGATAAGAGAAAAATAAATAGACTTCCATATATTGAAATTGGAGAAATTAGTCACAGAATTTCATCAAGAAAAATATATTTAGATGAGCTGGTTGTTCTGAGAGATGCATTAAAACGTTTTAAAGAAAAATTAACAGTAAAAGAAAAAGAACAATATGAAGCATTACTAGCAAACAGAAGATGTCTAGGAAAAACAAAAATGAAAAAGAAATTAGAGAACTATCTGAAGGATTTTAAAAATACAATTTAAGAACTGAAAGTTGACAGTGTATAAATGAACTTTCAAAAAAATAAAAAATTTTGGAAAAAAGTATTGACAGTAAGGTAAGGTCATGATATACTAATATAGTTGTCGCGCGAGAGCGACAAAGACCTTTGAAAACTGAACAAGACGAACCAATGTG
>NZ_CALPCT010000010.1:0-81336 GCF_943193075.1 Streptococcus caecimuris
CTACTCAACTGTGCGGAGGTGGGACGACGAAATCGAATTCTAACGAATTACCGATTTCTGTCCCACTCTCTTTTTTAGTTTAAGAATTCACAGACAACCTCTTGAAATGCTTTATTTTCTTCATAAAGAGCATGCCCAGAGTGCTTAAGAATGAGGAGTTGACAACCCGAAATCGCTTTTGCCAGTTCCTTGGAATCGTTCACACCGATCACATCATCTTCAAGTGCACCAAGGACCAAGGTCGGACATTGAATTTCTTTTAAGACCTCCAGGCTATTATGTTCCAGGCAAGACTGAGACTGAATGGCTATTCTATTTTCATCTTTGATTCGCCCCAAGCGACCCATAATATTATAAAGCAACCGCCACTTTTGATAACTCTTTTGCGTGAAGGAATGCTTTGCAATATCCAGCATGAGATGCTTAAAATTTCCAGATTGACTAAGTTTTTGCCAATGCTCAATTCGTTCTCTAGCAAGTTGACTAGGTTTTGCAGTGGTTACGGCTAAGATGAGCTTTTGAACCTTTTCAGGGAAATCCGCCACCAACCATTGGGCAATCATTCCACCTTGTGAAATCCCCATAACATAAGCGGTATCTAAGTGCAGTGCCTCCATTGCTTCTGCTACATCTGCTGCCATATCCCGCGTCGTATAGCCCTGCCTCAACTCATTGATTCGAGAAAAAACATAGATCTTATATCGCTTAGCAAGTAGACGATACGAGAGAGAAAAGAGTTGTGCCTTTCCTTTAACGGTCTGTAACCCATCCCCCAAGCCTGGTATGATCACTAATGGCTGTTTACCTTTTCCAAATGTTACATAGTCCATGGTTTTCCCATTCATGGACAAGGTAGCGTTCTTAGCTGAATACAAAGATTATTCTCCTTTCAGAGCATCAAACTTAGCTTTCATGGTTGGATTTTTCCGTGTCAATTTTTTTACAGAAACATCATCTAGCTTGTTATTAGCGAGACGAAGTTGATTTTCTGATGTAGTCAAGAACTTCTTAACTTCTTCCATCCGTTTGATGGCCTTATCGATTTCATCAATGGCCTTACCGAAGTTGACGGAAGCTGAATTGTAGTTCTTAGCAAAGGCTACTTTAAAGGCATCTAGGTCTTCTTCAAAGTGGGTGATATCGATATTTTGTTCGCGGACAAGCGCTAATTCCTGCTTGTATTTAAGGGAATTGAGGGCCGCATTACGCAGGAGCCCAATAATCTGTATAAAGAACTGAGGACGGACGACATACATCTTCTCATACTCGTGGCTAACATCGACAATTCCTGTGTTGAAGTAGTCGTTATCTGCTTCAAGCATGGTCACTAAAACCGCATATTCACAGTTCTTTTCTCGACGGTCCTTGTCCAACTCCTTGTAGAAATCCGCATTCTTATGCTTCTTCTCTGTCCCATCAGCTTCATTCTTCATCTCGAACATAATGGAGATAATCTCCACTCCATTTTCATCACACTCGCGGAAGATAAAGTCGCCTTTAGACCCACGCGCAGAGACCTTGTTGTCCTTTTCAAAATAGGCATTTGGAAAGGCAAAACTGCGAACCTTGTTGAATTCACTTTCCGCATACTGCTCCAAGCTTTCCCCAATGGCCTTGGTCGACTGTTGGGCCTTGAAGTTCTTATAGAACTCAACTTGCTCATTTGCTACCTTAAGTTGGGCTTCGTAGTTTTGCTTAACAGAAGTCAGAGAAAGCTCGTTTTCTTTTTCTTGTAATAGGAGCTGATTTTTGACCTGATCTCTTTCTTTCTCTAGATCAGACAGTGTTTTTTGCAGCTGATTTTCATGTTCCAAGCGCAAGGTGGCCAACTGATTCTCCAGTGCTTGCACTTCTTTTTCTTTCTCTAGCAGGCTTTGGCTAGCTGTTTGCTCCACCTCTTTTTTAGCCAATTCTTTTTCAGTATCAAACTGTTGAATCTGGTTTTGTAACTGAGCAATTTCTTGATCCTTCTTTGCTAACTTCTCTTGCTGCTCATTAAGGGCCTTTTGCTCTGCTAAAGCCAACTCTTGCCGAATTCGCTCATGAATTTCCTTGTCAAACTCTGCTGTCCGTACCTGTGACAAGAGTTCGCTGTATTGACTTTCATTGACTGTAAAGACTTCCCCACAGTTGGGGCACTTGATTTCGTTCATAGCATGCCTCTTTCTCTATTCTTAGTATATTATATCATGCCACCAGTAAAATCAAAACCAGCAAACGAGGCTTGCTGGTTTTAACTGAATATTCATTTCTCTATTGAGACTTTCCTTAAGTGAGGACGGACGGTAGCGACTCCCTTTGGGATTCCATACCTTAGATTTGAGCCTTCTGTCTCAAATCTACCGAGCACCAGAAACTAATACGTTTCCGATGCTTTCCTCACGGCGAAAAGTCTCAATCTATTTTGCACTAGTTCCAAAATATCTTTTTTCAATAGTCTCATTCAGTAATAACTTTAAATTTCTGAAAAGATGTTACTTGTTTATAATCTGAAACAGTGAACTTAGCTTCCTGGTCTTAACTTATTTCTTTTCAATCGGCGCGACACTGGCTAAGAGTTTCTTTAGCCCCACTTCTGGGAAGTTGATCTTGAGCTCTTGGGTACTACCACTACCAGAGACTTCTAAGACAGTCCCCTCGCCCCACTTCTTGTGAATGGCAATGTCTCCAATGGCCCATGCGACGCTTTCTTTAGCAGCAGCTCGGTTACTATTGCCAAAGGGGAGGCTTGATGATGTGAGAGTACTTGGGGCTGCTTGTCTCTTGCGCTCTTGAAGGGCTTGTGACAAGCTCATGCCTTTTCCAAAGGTCGTTCCGCCACCATTACTATAAGAAGCTTTAAAGCTGGTATTAACTGGACGGGCTAATCCTTGGTAGGTTAATAAATCCGAGCTAATTTCATTGATGAAACGCGTTGGCCGGTTGTAGCTGGTCCGTCCAAAGAGCAAACGTGAGTTAGCATTGGTCAAGAAGAGAACCTTCTCTGCCCGCGTGATCCCTACATAAGCCAGACGGCGTTCTTCCTCCAACTCATCTGGATCCTCAGCCGCACGACTAAGAGGAAAGACATTTTCTTCCATCCCAATCAAGAAGACGACTGGGAATTCCAATCCCTTGGCTGCATGAAGAGTCATCAAGGTGACTTCTGAGGTTTCTTGGGCCCCATCGTCTGTATCGGCAATCAAAGCCAAATCGTTCAAGAAACGACTCAAGGTATCCACACCTGATTCGTCTTCGACGGTCTCTCCATTTTCATCAAAATTCTTGGTAACAGATAGGAACTCTTGGATATTCTCGATGCGGGCCTGACTTTCCAAATTTCCCTGATTGGTTAGGGCCGTCATATAACCTGTCTTGTCAAGGACTTCTTCGACCAACTCTGTAATGGTCAGCTGGTCCAATCTTTCTCTCAAATCAAGAATGAGATTGGCAAAGTCCCAGATGGCTTGGGCTGCCTTTCCTTTGATGCCAGAGAGCATGATATTGGCTGAAGCATCCAGGAGTGAAGATTCTTGCATTTGAGCAAAGTCACGAATCTTATCCACTGTACCTGGCCCGATTCCCCGCTTAGGTTCATTGATAATTCGCTCAAAACTGATATTGTCACTGAGATTGGCAATCAAGTTCAGATAAGCAATGACATCTCGAATTTCCTTACGGCTGTAGAACTTGGTGCCCCCTACCATGGTGTAAGGAATGTTGGACTTGAGCAGCGCTTCTTCAATGGTCCGTGACTGGGCATTGGTTCGGTAGAGAACAGCAAAATCACGGTGCTTGTAGCCAGCTTCGCGACTCAGCTCTTCAATGGTTTTAGCAACAAAGACTGCTTCATCCTGCTCGTCATTAGCCCGGTAATAGACAATCTCTTCCCCGTCTTCATTTTGGGTCCAGAGATTCTTCGGACGGCGGTGGCGATTGTTTTTGATGACATCATTGGCTGCTTGCAAGATCGTCTTGGTCGAGCGGTAATTCTCTTCTAGGAGGACGACCTTAGCTTCCTTATAATCCTTCTCAAAGTCCAGGATATTCTGCATATCTGCTCCCCGCCAGCCATAAATAGACTGGTCCGCATCCCCAACGACACAGATATTTTTAAAACGTGAAGCCAAAAGTTTGACTAATTGGTATTGGGCATGGTTAGTATCTTGATACTCGTCTACGTGGATGTATTGGAACTTCTGCTGGTAATAGGTCAGCACATCTGGATGCTGATCAAAAAGACGCAAGGTCAGCATAATCAAATCATCAAAGTCCACTGCTTCCGACTGACGGAGTTCCTTTTGGTAAGCCTCATAACACTTGGCGACGATCTGGGTATACATATCTCCAGCCTGGGCGGCATAGGCCACTTCATCGATCAAGTCATTTTTAGCATTGGAAATAGTCCCCAAAATAGTCCGTTCATTCCATTTCTTAGGATCCAAATTCAAGGACTTCAAAATCCGCTTCATCAAGGTCCGTTGCTCACCTGGATCGACAATAGTGAAGTTACGATTGTAACCAATATGATCCGCATCTCGACGAAGGATGCGCACACACATAGAGTGGAAGGTCGCAATCAAGCAATCTTGGGTGGCTGGATTCAACTGATAAGCCCGCTCCTTCATCTCCCGAGCAGCTTTATTGGTAAAGGTAATGGCCAAAATATTCCAAGGATTGACCATTTTTTCATCGATCAAGTAAGCGATGCGGTGGGTCAGGACACGTGTCTTACCAGAACCAGCTCCCGCCATGATCAAAAGGGGACCTTCTGTCGTTTGGACCGCCTCTGCCTGGCGATCATTCATACCATTCAATAAAGGATTCATCTCATACTCCTCATTCATTCAATCGTTCTATTATACCACATTTTCGCCCTTTCTCCTTTTGGAAACAGTTGGCATCATTTGAATTTTGCACTCAAAAAGGCTATAATAAAGGCTTAAGAAGAACGAATATTTCCTCATTAACAACGATCCAAGTTTTTCGCTTAGGAGGAAATCTACAGAAGTCTGGAGGAGTTATCAGTGAATCAATCACAAAGTAATTTAAAACTAGCCGAACGTGGAGCCCTGATCAGTATTGTCGCCTACCTGATTCTTTCCGCAGCTAAATTAGCAACAGGACATCTCCTTCACTCCTCCAGTTTGGTCGCGGATGGTTTTAATAACTTATCCGATATTATCAGTAACGTCGCCCTTCTCATCGGCATTCGCATGGCCCGCCAGCCAGCTGACCGCGACCACCGATTTGGTCATTGGAAGATTGAAGATCTAGCTAGCCTGGTAACTTCCATCATCATGTTTTATGTGGGCTTCGATGTCCTACGAGATACCGTTCAGAAAATCCTCAGTAGGGAAACCACTGTCATTGATCCTTTAGGGGCCATTGTCGGAGTTGGATCAGCCCTTGTCATGTTTGCGGTCTATCTTTATAACCGGACTTTAGCTAAGAAAGCTCAATCCAAGGCCCTCAAGGCAGCTGCCAAAGACAACCTGTCTGACGTGGTCACTTCTTTAGGAACCTCTGTTGCGATTGGAGCTAGTGCTCTTAACTATCCGATTGTGGACCAATTAGTGGCCATCGTTATTACCTTCTTTATCCTAAAAACTGCCTACGACATTTTCATTGAATCCTCCTTCAGCCTCTCCGATGGTTTTGATGAAAGTCTCCTGGATAAATACAAGGCGGCTATTCTGGAATTGCCAAAGGTCAGCCGGGTCAAATCCCAACGGGGACGGACTTACGGAAGCAACATTTACCTAGATGTCGTCATCGAAATGAATCCAGACCTCTCTGTTTATGAGAGCCATGCTATTACCGAAGAGGTCGAGCGCCTTCTCAAGGAACAGTTTGGCGTCTTTGATATCGATGTCCATGTGGAGCCAAGTTCTATCCCTGAAGATGAGATTCTGGACAATGTCCTTCTCAAATTAAAGACCTATGAGGAACGCTTGCAGGCTCAGCAGGAATACCAAACCCTCCTAGCAGACAACTTCACCCTCATCAATGAGTATGGCCAAGAAAGCCACAAAGAGGACCTGGTCCGTTTGCAGGAAGAACATCAAATTCCCTTTAAGAATTTCGAAATTGAATCTATCAGTCAAAAGACCAAATTGATTCGCTATGAGTTAAATGACCAGATCCATACCAGTCTCTGGCGGCGTCATGAACACTGGCAAAAGGTCTTTCACCAAATTACCAGTAAACAGAAAAAATAGAACCCTCTACCTCAATCTAACCAGAATAAAAAGCTATTGCAATTCTTTTTTGCAGTAGTTTTTTTGTAAGAAAAAATAGCCTTTCGGCTATTCTTCTACTTTTATAAATCCAAATTTATTAAGAGGATAGAGACGTAGATTCACGACTCCTTCGATCTGATTTTTATGGATATAACCAAACTCACGGCTATCTTCTGTATCTCCACGGTTATCATTTAAGACTAGGTAAGTATCGGATGGTACACGACCAGCCTTGGTCCCTTTTAATTCTGATAAAAAGAAATCATCCGTATAATACCCATTACTCGTTGGAGCAGCTAAGTGTTTGTTGAGCATTTTATTCAGGTAAGGTTCTGGTGTTGCCTGTCCATTCAAATAGAGGACATCATCTACGTAGCTGACTTCGTCGTTTTCTTTGGCAATGACACGTCCAAGGTATTCTTTTCCACCGACCTTGTATAAGACCAAATCACTGCGATCTACCTGAGCATTTCTAGTCGCTACCACAAGATCTCCAGTTTTCACAGAAGCATTGGCCATTTTATCATTGATACTAAATGGATGAAATACAAAGATTCGAAGCAAAATCAGTGCCAAAACCAGTACAGCGACAATGATGACATTTCTAATTAAATCTCTCCTTGGCATGTATGTCTCCCTTCCTTTTTATTTATTATACCATGTTTTTGATCTTTAAAAAAGAGAAAGTAAGCATTAGTGAGTATTCTTGTCAACACACACCAGAAGAAAAAGAAAAACCTCGCGGTCAATCCTTTCGGACCAACCAGCAAGGCTTTAAGATCAAATTGTCTATTAACGTACTGTACGGATACGCATTGTGTTTGTACGAACAGCTTCTCCAACTGGTACACCAGCAACGATAACGATATCATCACCAGATTTAACAAGACCAGCTTCAACTGCTTTACGTTCAGCAATTTCGAACATATCATCAGTTGATGAAGGAGCATCTGTCAACATTGGGATAACACCCCAGTTCAACATCAATCCACGTTCAGTCAATTCGTCAAATGTCAATGCCAAGATATCAGCATCTGGACGGTATTTAGAGATCAAACGTGCAGTGTGACCTGTCTTAGTCAATGTTACAACCAATTTGATATCCATTGAGTTTGTTGCATCTTTAACAGCTGAAGCCATAACTTCTGTCTTAGAGTTACGTTCGAATGAAGCTGGGTTCAAACGACCATATTCTTTCAAAAGTGTTTGAGCGTTCATGTCGATTTTCGCCATTGTAGCTACAGATTCAAGTGGGTATTTACCGTTTGCAGATTCACCTGAAAGCATTGTAGCATCAGTACCATCGATAACCGCGTTGAAGACGTCAGATACTTCAGAACGAGTAGCACGTGGTTTTTCAGTCATTGTTTCAAGCATGTTTGTTGCAGTGATAACAACTTTACCAGCAGCATTTACTTTAGAAGTAATCATTTTTTGGTAAACTGGAACCATTTCGAATGGTACTTCAATACCCATGTCACCACGAGCGATCATGATACCATCAGTAACTTCGATGATTTCATCCAAGTTTTCGATACCTTGTTGGTTTTCGATTTTCGCAAACAATTGAACGTGGCTGTTACCAGTTTCTTCACAGATAGCACGAACTTCTTGAACGTCTTTTGCAGTACGTACGAATGAGATCGCGATGAAGTTGATACCTTGTTCCAAACCGAAGCGGATATCGTCGTTATCGCGTTCAGCAAGTGCTGGGAAAGGAATCTTAGTGTTAGGGATGTTTACACCTTTTTGTTTAGCGATGATACCATCGTTTTCAACTTCAACAACAAATTCACGTTTAGCAACGTCTTTTTCTACAACGCGAAGACCCAATTTACCATCATCAACCAATACTTGGTGTCCAACTTCAACGTCATCAAAGATGTCAAGCGCACCAGCAACGTTCAAAGCAATCACTTCACGAGTTGATTTGATGCCTTGTTTTGTAGCAACGCGGATACGTTCACCAGTCTTGTATGAATATTCTTTAGCTTCGCCTTCGAACAATTCAGTACGGATTTCAGGACCTTTTGTATCAAGAAGGTAACCAACTTTTTTACCAGCGATTTCTTCTGCACGTTTAACAGTCGCCATACGTTCACCTTGTTCTTGGTGGTCACCGTGTGAGAAGTTGAAACGGAAAGTGTTCGCACCAGCTTCGATCAATTTAGCAATGTTTTGTGCTGAAGCTTCAACGTCAAGTTTTTCAGCCCAGTATCCATCTTCACCGAATTTTTTACCACCACGGATTTCTACCGCAGGACCTAAAGTTGCAACGATTTTTACACGTTTGTTCATGATATATATGACTCCTTTTTAAATATATCTGTCTTTTTAAGACAAGGTTAACGAATTTATGAAATAAAATTAAATTGAAGACAAGCTACGGTTCAACTCGGCAAGACCAAGATCAGCTTTATGTGGATTGTTTACCACAATCTTACCATCTTCTGTCAAGCTAAAGAGGGCTCCTTCTTCTGCTTTACCAAGGATTGGATTTTCCACCATTTTTTCATTGCGGATACCAACGGCTACACCACCGATTCCTTGTTTCAACAATTTAACAGCGTGTGCTCCCATACGTGAAGCAAGAACACGGTCACGCGCAGTAGGTGAACCACCACGTTGGATGTGGCCAAGCTCAGTCACACGAAGGTCACTTTCATCACCAGCTTCTTTCAACGCTTTACCAAATTCATCTGCAGACATCACGCCTTCAGCCAAGATAATGATGTTGTGGGTACGACCTTTTGCGTAACCTTCTTTGATGCTCTCAACAACATCTTCGATCTTGAATCCTTCTTCAGGGATGATGATTTCATCTGCACCAGATGCAATCCCTGCCCAAAGAGCGATATCTCCAGCGTTACGTCCCATCACTTCGATAACGAAAGTACGGTGGTGACTAGATGAAGTATCACGGATCTTATCGATCGCGTCCATTGCAGTTGTGACTGCCGTATCAAAACCAATTGTAAAGTCAGTTCCGACGATATCGTTGTCGATCGTACCAGGAAGACCAACAGCTGGGAATCCAAGCTCAGTCAAGCGCATCGCACCATGGTAAGAACCATCTCCACCAATAACGACAACACCTTCGATCCCGTGTTTCTTCAATTGCTCGATCCCTTTTAATTGACCTTCGCGTTGAGCGAATTCAGGGTAACGAGCTGAATGAAGGAAGGTACCACCACGGGAAATAATATCTCCAACAGATGAGGCGTCAAGGGGCTGAATTTTACCAGCAACCATTCCCGCATATCCATCATAGATACCGAAAACTTCCATTCCTTCTGAAATTGCTTGACGAACAACTGCACGGATAGCAGCGTTCATTCCAGGGGCATCTCCACCACTAGTTAAAACAGCAATACGTTTCATTTCGTTGTTTGCTCCTTTTTTCTTTTACATTCTACGTAATTATAACACAAAGAAGACTAAAATTCTCGTATTTTTCGCAGTTTTTACCGATAAATCGTTTTCATAACGAGATTCTTTAGTTCATCTTCCAATTCTTTGTTTTTCTGGACTGTATAGCCCTTCAATTGAAGAGTTTTTTTCTCGTCTTCATAGCGTAATATCACAGGATATGGGCCCGGATATTTTTTCAAGATAGAAAGAATCGTTTTATCCTGACGATGATCGAGCAACTGGATCCAGAACTTTTCATTGGTTGCCAGTTGCGCCTCTGCTAGAATCATCTGCAAGCGCCCATCACGCTCTTGTATCTTCCCTGTCAGGTAATAAAAGCCACCTTCTTTTATCAAGGAGGAAAATCGATTGTAGGTTTCAGGGAAAAGGGTCACATCCAATTTTTTCTTGGTATCACTGACTTGTAAGAAAGCCATGAGATCGCCCGACTTGGTTCGAATGGTTCGAATGTTTTGTACCTCAATGAGAATGCGTGCCTGCTCTCCTTGAACTAATTGTGAAATTGGTTGAATCTCGTAGGGACTTGTTTGCCCAATCGCAACCAATGGGTGGGTACTGAGCCCGACACCAATAATGGCCTCTTCCTTCTCATATTTTTCAGCCTGGCTAAAGTCCTCCGCTTCTGTCCAGGAATAGTTAGAATCCGCAAACAAACTACCTAGCTCATCGGCAAAGACAAACAAATTCGGCAAATTGTGAAGCACCTTGCGCCTATTTTTTTCAAAAATATCAAACAATCCAAGCTCCACTAAAGGTGTTAACAAAGGCAATTTATGATACTGATTGGGTAGTCGTAAAATAAAATCTTCGACACTTTCAAAGGGACGATTGTCAATGATCCAATATGCTAAATCTCTTGGGAGTCCCTTGATATTTTTCATTCCCAAGTAGATTTTCCGATCCTGGAACTTATCCCTGTAAGGGATGGTATTGATGGATAACGGCGCGACTTTAAAATCAAACTGGAGAGCATCTGTCAGATAATCACTACTCGAATAATTGAGCATGACATCAAAGAAAACATCTGGATAATGGACCTTGAAATAGGCCATCTGAAAGGCCAAGGCAGAATAGGCATAGGCATGGGAACGGTTAAACCCATAGCCTGCGAATTTTTCCATGATTGCAAAGACCTCTTTGGCTTTTTCTTCCGTATGCCCAAGTTTAAGAGCACCTGAGACAAAATCGTCTTCCATCTGATGCATTTCAGCTGCATTTTTTTTGCCCATAGCCCGACGTAAAATATCGGCTTTCCCTAGACTAAAGCCTGCAAAACGCTGGGCAACCTGCATCACCTGCTCTTGGTAGAGCATGATCCCATAAGTGGGCCTTAAGATTTCTTCAATAGCTGGATCTAAAATCTCAACTTTTTCTTGACCGTGCTTTCTTTTGACGAAATTATCAATGTAATCACTAGCTCCTGGACGATTGAGAGAGGTGGTCGCTACCACTTCTTCGAAATGATTGGGTCTCACTCGTCTCAAGAGGCGAATGGCTCCAGCCTGTTCAAATTGGAAAATCCCCTTGGTATCCCCAGCAGCAAACAAGGCCAAGGTTTCTGGATCTTCTAAATCAATGGCTTCAATCACAATCTCTTCTTGGTACTTTTCATAGACGGCTTCCTTCATTTTCTGAACAAAGGTTAAATTTCGCAGACCCAAAAAGTCCATCTTCAACAGACCATTGGCTTCAACCGCATGGGCATCATACTGGGTGACAAACATGTCTTCTCCGTACTTGAGAGGAATGTGATCCGTCAAATCCTGGTCACTCATCACAACCCCAGCCGCATGGATAGAGGTCTGCCTTGGTTGGCCTTCAATTCTTTTAGCAATTTCAAAGCCACGCTCAAAATCTGCTCGGCTATGAATCACTTGTCGAAAAGCTAGATTCTGTTCATAAGCTGTCGTCAGTGTATCCCTAAAGCCAATCCGCTTGGTAATGGAGGTCAATTCGTACTCTGGTACCCCAAAACGTTTAAAGACATCTCGAATGGCTTGTTTGGCCCCAAAGGTTGAAAAGGTCACGATCTGAGCTGCATGGTAACTCCCGTAACGGTCTCGCACATAGCGGATAAATTCTGGACGATAGATATCAGGAATATCAATATCAATATCCGGCATGGTGTAGCGCTCCACATTTAAAAAGCGCTCAAAGAGGAGGTTCTTCTCCACAGGATCAATCCCTGTAATCCCTAGGGCGTAGGCTACCAGTGAGCCTACAGCAGACCCACGTCCCATTCCCATATAATAGCCTTGACTCCGTCCGAAACGAAGAAGGTCCCAGACAATCAAGAAATAATCATCAAAGCCCATCTGGTGAATAATGTCTAATTCATGCTCCAGACGTTCTTGATAGACCGGTCTGGTCAAGTTCTTTCGAAGGAGACCCGCTTGAGCTAATTCTCTCAGTTCCTCAACAGCTGGTTTCTGGGGATTGAAGCGAGGCAATTTCAACTGGGTGTCAATATCATATTGAATCCCTTGGACTAGTTTTTCCAGATTTGTGATGGCTTGAGGAAATCGCTCTGCAAAATTACTCTTTAAATCCTGAGGAGTTTTTAGGACTGTTGTAGGGTCAATTGGTCCTGTTTCTGTCAAGCTTTGATTGTCCTTGATGGCTGCCAGCATCTGCATGGCTTCTACATCTTCCGCCTCAAAAAATCGAACGGTATGAAGAGGGAGCACAGGGTGGCTAAACTCTTGGACCGGCGTATCCGCAAAAACTCCGATGAAGTAATCTAGACTAAGAGAAAAGGCTCCACTAGCAAAAGGCGCTGGGACAATGACTGCTATTCCTTCTGTTAGGTGCTTCACATCCTCCCAATTGCTCTTCCCCATCATTTTGACGGTCGACATCTTCATCAGATTCTGGTAGCCCTTCGTTGACAAGGCGATCATTCGAAACGGAATTGTTACATTGTCTACCTCTAGTCCAATTTCTAAACCGACCAAGGGGCTGAGCTTTTGGGCCTGACAGGCTTCGATAAATTCATAAGCACCATACAAATTATCTACATCCATGATTCCCACTGCATCATAACCCATGCTTTTAGCCACTTGGACATAGTCTTTTATGGTCACAAGGCTTTCCATAAAGGTATAGACTGATTTGGTATCTAGCTGCGTAATCACTTTTTCTCCTCCCTCACTTGTCTATTTTTGGGACTCTCTTTTGTACAAAAAAACACCACTGCTACACAATGATGTCTCAACAACGGAAGACATGGGATTCGAACCCACGCACGCTTTTACACGCCTACCGCGTTTCCAACACGGCCTCTTAAGCCTCTTGAGTAATCTTCCATGAATAAAAATATGGAGCCGGTGGGAGTCGAACCCACGTCCAAACACCTGCCAGCATATTTGTCTACAACCATAGGTTATGTCTTAATTTAACAGCTACATGACACATAACTCAAGCCCTGTACCTGCGAGTCTATCAATCTCTTATCTAACTCCTAGACCAAGCTAGATCGTATCTCGCTAAAATTAAGACCTGTCATCAAACACGAGCGATTCGAATCGGGTCACGCCTGCTGGTGTTTAGGCAGCTAAAGCGTAAGAATTATTATTTTTTGCAGTTATATTTAACTGGCGTTTTACATCCGCTAGATGAGTTGCAAAATATGCCTCATAATGCCTGTCGAATCCGTAACGACCCCAAAACGAATACAATTAGTATATCAAAATGTATCTAAAAATGCAAAAGAAAAAAATTGAACAAGAAGGCTTCCACTGGGGAGCTTCTTGTTCAATTAACTGTTCTTATTGAAGATTCAACTTATACTTGCTGATATAGTGAATCGTGAAGTACATAGAAACAATCTTGATGACTTCATAGATAAGACCTGGGATAAAGTTAGGTCCAAAATCATCAAACTTTCCATAAACCAATGCATACCCGACAGCATATGAATCTTTTAATGGGTTGACTGCTGTACCAATGATACTTAAAACAATGCACAAAAGAAAGAAAAACAGAATAGCCTTAAATCCACGACGATTTTGGAAGAGTTGGCCAAGTGCGATCGATACATAAAATAGTAAAATTCCTGAAGCTGTGGTAAAAATCCACCAAACGATAATCCAATAAGCAATAGAATGACTAAAAGCCTCAGCAATAATACTAAATACAGGAGAGAGGTCTTGTCCAATGACAGCACCCATCACAAGTATTGTGATAAAACCACTAAAAAATAGAAGGAATAGGCAGTAAAGACTCGCTACTAAAGCTCCCACAAATTTAGACAAAATGATCGCATGCGGGCTAGCTGGAAGGGTCCAGGTCAAGTAACCTTCACGTCCGTATAAGTTGGAATAGAAACGACGGATAATAATATAGTAGTTGCTAAGATAAAGACCAATGACTCCTCCAAAAATGAGAATCCCAAGAGTCCCTGTTATGATTTGCATACTATTGGTTTCCATATCCACAAAACCGTTTGTAGCACTTCCACCAATAACACCTGTAATCACTGACAAACCTAGTGCAATCAGGGTGATCAATAAATACCACTTAGCTGTCGATTTAAATTCATATTTTAATAATTTACCAAACATGGGTTCCTCCTAATAAACACGGAATTGATCACGGAAGATCTCATCGATTGATTTTCCGTGTTGATTGCGCATAACAGTCGTATTTTCATGCAAGAGGATTCTTCCTTGGTTGATGAAAATCGCTTCATCCAAAACTTGCTCAATATCCGCAATCAAGTGAGTAGAAATTAAGACAGAAGAGTTTGGACGTCTGTTTTGAATAATGGTCCGCAAAATATAATCACGCGCCGCTGGGTCAACCCCACCGATTGGTTCATCAAGAACATACAAGTCCGCTTCACGGCTCATCACCAAAATCAATTGCACTTTTTCCTTGTTCCCTTTTGAAAGGCTGTTCAATTTTTGATTTGGATGCAAATGCAAATCGTTGAGCAATTGGTAAGCTCGTTGGACATTAAAATCTGCATAAAAATCTTGGAAATAGCTAATAGCATCAACAATTTTCATATTTTCATTCAGATAAGTTGTATCTGGCAAATAGGAAACTACTTTTTTAGAAGCAGGGGATGGTAGTTGCCCATGAATATAGATATTTCCAAGGCTTGGTTGCAACAAACCATTGATCAATTTAATGATGGTTGTTTTTCCACTACCATTGGGACCCAAAAGACCAATAATACGGCCAGGTTGGATGTTCAAACTAACATCCATGAGAGCAACTTCATGCCCATAATTCTTTGTCACATGGTCCAAGTAGACCAAAGGATACTGATTCATGTAAATCTCCTTTATTTTCTATTTATGCTATTATACCTTGTCCCCTTGATGATTGCAACTTTATCTGAAAATTTGCTAAGAATTTGTAAATGCTTGTCCAAAAAAACAGGGATAAATAAATCAGAGGTTAGGGAAACCCCAACCTCTGATTTGTTTTTATGCATAGAATGTTTAACTAATTCCAAGTGCGATCCGTGCATAACGGCTCATCTTTTCAACCGTCCAAGCAGGATACCAAACCAACTTCACATCCACAGATGTCACTTCTTCTACTTCTGCTAAAACATCATGAATCTGATCTGTCAGAAGATCCGCTAATGGACAACCCATGGTCGTTAAGGTCATATCAATGATGGTTGCTCCAGTTTCACCATCAAAATGGATCTCGTAGACAAGACCTAAATTGACAATATCAATCCCAAGCTCAGGATCGATTACCTCTTCCAAAGCATTTAAGATTTTATTTTTAATTTCTTCAATTTGCTCAGTTGTATATGCCATATGACTTCCTTTTTTGCTATTTTACTCTCGATAGAATTACTTGGCTCGGGTTAAAAAGATCCGCAGGATCTGGGTCGCTTCTTCATTTCTAGGCGACCGTTAAAAAGATCCACCAGACCTTCCTCGCTTCCGAATTTTTCGGCTCGGGTTAAAAATGTCCCTCGGACTTGGGCCACCCTCTTATTTTTGGGTGGCCGTTAAAAAGGTCCCCCGGACCTGGGTCGCTTTTTGATTTCTTGGCGACCGTTAAAAAGGTCCCCCGGACCTTTTTAATCCTCTATAAAGTCACGCAGTGGTTTGCTTCTGCTTGGGTGGCGGAGTTTGCGGAGGGCTTTGGCTTCGATTTGACGGATCCGTTCACGGGTCACGTTGAAGACTTTCCCCACATCTTCCAAGGTCCGCATTTTTCCATCATCAAGACCAAAACGAAGACGCAAAACATTTTCTTCCCGGTCAGTCAGGGTATCGAGGACTTCATCCAATTGTTCGCGTAGTACCACACGAGTGGTGTAGTCTACTGGATTTTCAATCACTTCATCTTCGATGAAATCGCCCAAGTGGCTATCGTCTTCTTCCCCGATTGGAGTTTCAAGAGAAACAGGCTCTTGCGCAATCTTCAAGATTTCACGCACTTTGTCTGGTGTCATATCCATACGTTCAGCGATTTGTTCTGGTGTTGGATCTTGTCCCAATTCTTGCAAGAGATTGCGTTGTTCACGAACCAACTTGTTAATGGTTTCCACCATGTGAACAGGGATCCGAATGGTCCGTGCTTGGTCTGCAATGGCACGAGTGATGGCCTGACGAATCCACCAAGTAGCATAGGTAGAGAACTTGAACCCTTTGGTATAGTCAAACTTATCAACGGCCTTCATCAAGCCCATATTTCCTTCTTGGATCAAATCCAAAAATTGCATTCCACGACCAACGTAACGTTTCGCAATGGATACAACCAAACGAAGGTTGGCTTCTGCAAGACGTTGCTTAGCTTCCAAATCACCTTGTTCCACTAAAATAGCCAATTCTTGTTCTTCTTCATTGGTCAAAAGAGGAACAACCCCAATTTCTTTCAAGTACATCCGTACTGGGTCGTTGACCTTGGCAGAGTTGCTTCCAAGCAATTCCTCATCTGACAATTCTGGCTCTTCTTCATTGTTCAACACACGCGCACTTGGGTTACCATCTTTATCCGTGATCGAAATTCCTGCATCTTGAATACGTTGCAAAAGATCTTCAATCCCATCTGCATCTAGTGTGAATGGAATAACCAACTTGTCATTAATTTCATCATCTGTTGCAGTTCCACTCTTCTTGTGGCTGCGAATAAACTCTGCAATTTGAACGTCCAATGTTGTAATATCTTTTTGTTCTTTAGCCATTCCTACTCCATTCTTCTTTTTTGAGCGATCAAACGCTCGAGTTCCAATAAAGCTTTTTCCGCATCCCCTGTCGAGGAAGCTTCCTTCACTTTATTTCCAATTTGCTGACTTTCTTTGCGAAGAAGCTCACGATTTCGCGTTTCTTCCACTTCTTCTAATTCACCATCCGCTATCTCTTCTGGCAAATCTTCTTCTAACATCCGGTACCAGGCGTGCTGGACCCCTTCAGGTTGCTCGGACAAATCCTGAGATGTGACTTCTCCATTTTGACAGAGCAATTTATACAAGCTCTGTAACTCCGGTGTGTCGAAGACAAAATCAGGTCGCAAACGGTAATCATTGAGCACCATTGGAAAATCTTTCATCCTACTTAATAAATGATTTTCCGCCTTGATCAAGCGCGTCATCCCACGATTAGGCAGGAGATCGACTGAAAAATTCGACGTTCTTGATCGTCCACCACTTTGATCCTCCTGCCGTTGATGCAAGCGACTATTATTGACAATCTGCTCAATCTGCAAATAATCAAAGTCTGGCAATAAATCTGCCAACTTATAAATATAGGTGTTTTGCGCTGTGATGGAGCGCGTCTGGGCGATCATCGGTGCCAGCTTCTCGACAAACTCAATCTGTGCCTGTAAGTTCTCAATATACTGGGGTTTCCAGTAGTGCATCAAGAATTCAACCTTACTGATCCGCGAATTCTTCAAGAGGGAAGCTAGATCTTCTGGGGAGGTCTTTTTGAGGTACTCATCGGGATCCATCTGATCAGGGATACGGACGATCTCCAACTCCAGATCCTGCAAGACATCCAAAGCCTTAGCGGTTGCTTCAAGTCCCGCCTTATCCCCATCATAGGTCAGAATGACCTTTTTGGTAAAATGAGACAGGTGCTTGACGTGCTCTGGTGTCAAGGCTGTCCCCATAGAGGCGACTGCATTTTCAATCCCAGCTCGATAAGCCGCAATGACATCCATAAAGCCTTCCATGATATACATTTCATGTTGCTTTTTGGCGCTCGTCTTAGCTTGATCCAAATGATAAAGTTCATAACTCTTATTAAATAGACGGGTACTTCGACTATTCTTGTACTTGGCTTGATGACTGCCATCATCCGTTAGTTTCCACAGCCTACCAGAAAAAGCAATGACACGTCCACTATCATCCGTCAAAGGGAACATAATCCGATCCTGAAAGGCATCAAAAACTGTTCCAGTATCTGAGATTGTGAATAACCCCGAATCGGTAATCACTTTCTCAGAGAACTTCTCAGAGAGATTTCGATAGAGATAATTCCCTTCTGCTGGGGCTAAGCCCAATTGAAAATGTCGGATGACCTCATCCGTCAGACCACGTTCATGCAGATAATTTCGCGCTTCTTCTCCCATCTTTGTCGTCATCAGAATCGCCTGGTAGAACTTACTGGCTTCCTGATGAATCTCATAAAGTTCTTGGTTGGGATTGATAGACGTTGGTTGAGCCGGCCTTGCTTGGTACTGAAGCGCAATACCCGCTTTTTCTGCTACGATCTGAACCGCATCCATAAAAGCGACTCCACGGTATTCCTCAATAAACTTAAAGACATCTCCCGAGCGACCACATCCGAAACAATGGTAAAACTGCTTGTCTTCAACGACATTAAAAGAAGGAGTCTTTTCACCATGAAAAGGACAGAGCCCTAAAAAATTACGGCCAGCCTTGGTCAAAGAAACAACTTCTCCAATAACTTCAACAATGTTTACACTGTTTTTAATTTCTGCAATTAGCTCTTTATCAACCATAAACAGTGCCTCCATTTTACCATAGATTATCACTTTATATTTTATACTAAAAGTTAGTAAAAGTAAATTTTTTCCTACCGATTTCACACATAAAAGAAAAGATTTTCAACCTTTATCACTAATTTTAAAAAATGAGGCATATTCCTTGTCAGTCGAATATTTTTCCGTTATACTATCATAGTAAAAAATTATTATGAAAGGACATATTTAGGATATGTTAAAAGATTTGAAAGCTTTTCTCCTTCGTGGGAATATTGTTGACCTTGCTGTAGCAGTCGTTATCGGAGCTGCATTTGGAGCTATCGTAACATCACTTGTTAACGATATCATCACTCCACTTATTTTGAAACCAGCTATGAAAGCTGCTGGTGTTGATAAGATTGCTAATTTGTCATGGAACGGTGTTGCATACGGTAGCTTCTTGAGCGCTGTGATCAACTTCCTTGTTGTTGGTACTGTTCTTTTCTTCGTAGTGAAAGCTGCTGAAAAAGCTCAAAACCTTGGTAAAAAAGAAGAAGCTGTCGAAGAAGAAGCTCCTGCTCCTACTCAAGAAGAGTTGCTTACTGAAATCCGCGACTTGCTTGCAAACAAATAATCAGATAAAAAGATCCGATCTTCTAGCTAGAAGATCGGTTTTTTTGTCTTTAACGGATGAAAAAAACAAAAAACAGACCGAAGTCTGTTCTTGTATTCAATTAGAATTTTTTACGTTTACGAGCTGCTTCTGATTTACGTTTACGTTTTACAGAAGGTTTTTCATAGAATTCACGTTTGCGTGTTTCTTGAAGAGTACCAGCTTTAGTAACCGCACGTTTGAAACGACGAAGAGCATCGTCAAGAGATTCATTCTTACGTACTACTGTTTTTGACATATTTTTCACTCCCTTCAAGCCTAAAATCTTAATAATTTTATCACACTTTAAGGACGCTGTCAAGATCTTTTGAAACTTTTCTAGCCCTCCTAGCCTTCATATCATTTCTTTTTCCAACTTTTTCATTCTTCCCATTTTATGATACAATGGAAACAAAGAAAACCCTGAAGGAGATACTATGTCAGAAATTTATGATATTACAATTGTTGGGGGCGGACCAGTTGGTCTGTTTGCTGCTTTTTATGGCAATATGCGCCAAGTAAAAGTCAAACTGATTGATTCCTTACCTCAACTGGGAGGGCAACCAGCTATTCTCTATCCAGAAAAGAGTATCCTCGATGTACCTGGCTTTACCAATTTAACTGGTGAAGAATTGAGCAACCGCTTGATCGAGCAAGTCAAACGGTTTGATACACCGATCTTTCTCAATGAAACTGTAGAGGATATTCGAAAAGAAGGCGACCTCTTCACCATCACTACTTCTCGCCAACTGCATCAGTCTAAAGCAGTCATTATTGCCATGGGCGGTGGTGCCTTTAAGCCACGCGCCCTTGACATTGAGGGAGCTGAAGACTTTGATAACGTCCACTATCATGTTTCGAACATCCAACAATATGAAGGACAGCAGGTGACCGTCCTTGGTGGTGGAGACTCTGCTGTAGACTGGGCTCTTGCTTTTGACAAGATTGCTCCAACTACGATCATTCATCGTCGGGATAACTTCCGTGCTTTAGAACATAGTGTAGAAGAACTCAAACAATCTTCTGTTAGCATTAAAACACCATTTATTCCTAGCTGCTTGATTGGCGAAAATGGTCATGCCACTCATCTTGAAATCACAAAAGTTAAAACCGATGAAACCGAACTCATTCCGATTGATCACTTATTTGTCAACTATGGCTTTAAATCTTCAATCGGAAACTTGAAAGAATGGGGTGTAGAATTGCAACGCCATAAAATCAAGGTCAACCAAAAACAAGAAACCAGCCTTCCTGGAATTTATGCTTGTGGAGACTGCTGCTTCTATGAAGGAAAGATCGATCTCATTGCTACAGGTCTGGGAGAAGCCCCAACAGCTGTAAACAATGCCATCAACTACATCTATCCAGATAAGAAAGTCCAACCAACCCACTCAACCAGTTTATAATAAAAAAGGCCTTTGGTCTTTTTTAAATTGAAGTCAAACTATTTTAAGTTAATCGATTCTGCAAGTAAGTAAAAATGAGTTCCTATTTTTAGAATGAATCAAGAAAAAATAAAAACTTTCCGCTGTGAGAAAAGTGCCTGAAACAATACGTTTCAGGCACTCGGGAGTTTTGAGAGTAAAACAGTTTGGGAAACTGTTTTAGCCTGAGCCCAGAAAATAAAGAGCGAAGGGGCTCAATACGAATTGAACACGGGCTGCGGCTTGTGTCAAAAAGATAAGTTTTCCTAGAACCTAAGGTTTCTGCGTCAAACTTCCTATTTTGACTTGATCCGCAGACGCCCTTAGTATCTTGATTTAGTCATGGAACTTCTATGAAGTTTGCTGACGTCCGTACTCACCTAAGGAAAGTTTTTAAAAAGACTTTATCCTCATTATGAAAGGCCCTTGGCCTTTTTTATTTGTCTAAATCGTCTGCGATCTTATTGATCTTACGCAAGCGGTGATTGACACCGCTTTTTGAAATAGGTTGTTGCAAACTATCCGCAATCTGCTGGATGGAATAATCTGGATGGTTCATCCGGATATAGGCAACTTCTTGCAAGTCACTTGGTAAACTCCCTAGACCGACCGTATCCACAATTTTACTGATATTATTGATGGTTTTCATACTGGCTGTGACTGTGCGCTGGATATTGGCCATCTCGGCATTATTGGCCCGATTGAGGTCATTACGCGTCTCTCTCATGACCTTGATGGACTCAAATTCCTGCATGGCTTGCATGGCCTCTACGACAATGAGAAAATCAATAATATCTTCCGCTCGTTGCAGATAGGTCACCACTCCTTTTTTCCGCTCGATGGTTTTCGCATCTAGTAAAAATCCTTGCATGAGAAGGGCAATTCCTTCCGCGTGGTCTGTATAAACAGAATGAATTTCCAGCTGGTACTTCCCTTTTTCAGGATCTTTTATCGAACCACTCGACAGAAAAGCTCCCCGAAGATAAGCACGACTAGCTACTTCATCTTCTAAAACACTAGCATCAATGCCTGTCTCAATCCCAAAGAAGGCATCTGCCAAATGCAAGTCAGCTAAAATTTCTTCTACCTTTTCATCCAAGAATACTGTGTAGACACGATTCTTTTTCAAATTGGTTTTTTGATGGTGGCGAATATCTGATTTGGCCTCATAAAAATGATGCAATAATTCATAGATATGGCGAGCAATCTTGGCATTTTCTGTCGTTACCGAGAGCGTCAAGCCGCCCATTGATATGCCGAGGCTCCCAGACATCTTGATAATAGCAGCTAATTCACTCTTTTCAAATCGCTTGAGAGACAATAATTCTTCTTTGACACGAACCGTAAAACTCATTTTCTCACCTGCACGATCTGCATCAGCTCTTCGACCACTTTTTCACCATCATGAAAGGCGCCACCATTGACTAACTTCAAGAAATCGGAAGAAATCACTTGAGGAACTTGCGAGTGCAACCCCTTAAAATCGTGCTCTACCTGGACCAAGTATTCATCAAATTTATTGCTGTTCATATAAGCTGCGGGAACCTGATTGATATTGACAAGGACGGTATCGATGAACTTCTCTCCTAAATGTTTGTGGAGAACGGCAACGTGGTCACTGTCTGTGAAGTGTTCTGTCTCCCCTCTTTGGGTCATGATATTGCAAACATAGGCCACCTGAGCCTTGGTTTCAAGGATGGCTTTCCCAATCTCATCGATCATCAAATTAGGAAGGATCGAGGTAAAGAGCGAACCAGGACCCAAGACGACCATGTCACTTTCAAGAATCGCTTCCACCACTTTCTTACTAGCCTTTGGACGCTCTTGATCAAAGGTATTGGTCACATAAACATGATCAATCATGCCGGTGTAGTTGGCAATGTGGCTTTCTCCTACCACCTCTTTTCCATCTTGAAAAACGGCATGAAGGGTCAAGGGACTATCACTGGAAGGATAGATCTTGCCGGTCGTATGAAAGAATTTGGTTAACAACTGCATGGCGTTGTAGGTCGAGCCTTGCATCTCTGAAATCCCTGCAATGATCAAGTTTCCCAAAGGGTGCCCAGCCAAAGGCCCATCATCGTCCGCAAAGCGGTATTGAAAGACTTTCTCATAAAAACGAGGCATATCTGACATAGCAACCAAGACATTTCGAAGATCCCCAGGTGGTGTTAATTTTTGGATGTTCTTCCGCAATTCACCTGAACTCCCACCATCATCTGCAACGGTTACGATGGCAGTAATATCGACCGGTTTCTTTCTCAGACTATCGAGAATAACAGAAATCCCTGTCCCTCCTCCAATAACAGTTACTTTAGGTTTTCTCATGAGCGATTCACCGTTTCTTTCCGTCTGTCTTTGTCTCTATGACTGCAATTGACTTGCCAATTTTTTTCTAAATCATGCGCTAAGCGCTCTGCAAAGGCAACTGAACGGTGTTGCCCACCGGTGCAACCCATGGCGATGGTGAGAACAGATTTACCCTCCCGTTTATAGGACGGTAAAATCGGAACGATCAAGTCATGGAGGTGACGGTAAAAGTCCTCCGATTCAGGATGATCCATGACATAATCATAGACTGCTGGATCTTGACCGGTTAAATTCCGAAGTTCCAATTTGTAGTAGGGATTCGGAAGAAAACGCACGTCAAAAACGAGATCAGCATCGATCGGAAGGCCATATTTAAACCCAAATGACATGACCTCAACCCGAAAATCTGGCTGATTATCTTGACTGGCAAATTGTTCTGCGATCGTTTTTCTCAGGTTACGAGGCGTCAACTCAGTCGTATCCACCACATTTTGACTGATATTTTTTAATGGTGACAAGAGTTCGCGCTCTAAGGCAATCCCATCCAAGACACGGCCATCTGCCGCTAGTGGGTGACTACGACGAGTTTCCTTGTATCGTGCTACCAACTCACTGTCAGTGGCATCCAAGAACAAGACCTTGAAATCGAGGTCTTCTTGGTTATCCAATTCATCCAAAATGGTGCGAATTTCATTGAAAAAAGAACGGCTCCGCATGTCCACAACAACGGCTAATTTATTGTTATCGGGACTGTGGCGCATGAGCTCAATAAATTTCAGCAAGAGCGCCGGTGGCATATTATCGATGGTAAAGTAACCCAAATCCTCAAACGATTGGATGGCGACGGTCTTTCCAGCACCGCTCATCCCTGTTACCATGACCAGTTGAATCTTACTTTCTGTCATTTTCTCCTCCCATAAATAAAACAGAGTGGCCTACAGTTTCCTGCTCTCCACTCTGTCTTTTTGTCTTTGAATGGTTATTAGGCTTTGATTTCCGCAATAACTTCAATTTCAACCTTCACATCACGTGGCAGGCGTGCTACTTCAACAGCAGACCGAGCTGGAAACTCTGTAGTAAAGACTGTTTTATAGACCTCATTAAAAGGTACAAAGTCATTCATATCACTTAAGAAACAAGTGGTTTTCACCACGTGGTCGAAGTCTGTCCCAGCCTCTTCCAAAATAGCCCCAATGTTCTTTAAGACTTGCTCTGTTTGTTCTTGGATGGTTTCGCCAATGATTTCACCTGTTTCAGGTGACAAGGGAACTTGTCCGCTTGCGAAGAGAAGATTGCCTACGATTTTCCCTTGAACATAAGGTCCAATTGCTGCGGGTGCTTTATCTGTATGAATTGTTTTTGCCATAGTATTCTCCAAGTCTATTTACTTCTGCTGATTTTCTTTTGCTAATTTTTCCCTTTGTAAGCGCAATTTCCGCTTAGGATTTAGCGTATTAAAGAGTTCTTCTAGTTTTTCAGCATTCCAAACATCGGCTGCTGAAACAAAATTTCCATTTTCATCTCGAAAAGATATTGGTTTATCTCCCACTGAAAAAGCCTCACTTCTTATTTGGAATCCTTGATCCTCTGGGGATCTATCCTAATCTACAAACTCAAATTCAAATTTACCGATCCGGACAATATCGCCATCTTTTGCCCCACGCGCACGGAGAGCTTCATCAACACCCATGCCACGCAATTGACGAGCAAATTTCATGACCGCTTCATCCCGATCGAAATTCGTCATATTAAAGAGTTTTTCAAGTTTTTCACCAGACAAGACCCAAGCGGCATCGTCATCCCGACTGATGTCAAAGGCTGGCTGGTCTTCATCAAAGCCATAGTAGACTTCTTCTTGAGCCATTTCGTCTTCTGAATACAAGAGGAATTCTGGCGTTTTATCTAACAATTCTGCCGTTGCTTCTAACAAGTTATCCAAACCTTGATGCGCCAAACTAGAGATCGGGAAGATCTGTGGCAGTTCATCAAACTCATCGTAATTGGCTGCCAATTTCTTCTTGAACTCTTTCAAGTTTTCTTGACTTTCTGGCATATCCATTTTATTTGCCACGATAATCTGAGGTCGCTCCATCAAACGAAGATTATAAGTTTCAAGCTCTTTATTGATTTGAACATAATCTTCGTAAGGATCGCGTCCTTCACTCGCTGACATATCAATAACATGCAAGATAACTCGTGTGCGCTCGATGTGGCGAAGGAACTGGGTTCCTAGTCCGACTCCTTGGCTAGCTCCTTCAATCAATCCAGGAAGGTCTGCGACTGCAAACGATTCACCTGATGGCGTCCGAACCATTCCCAAATTTGGAACGATGGTAGTGAAATGATAAGCTCCAATCTTTGGTTTGGCTGAAGTGATGACACTAAGAAGGGTAGATTTCCCAACAGAAGGGAAGCCAACCAAACCAACATCTGCCAAGACCTTGAGTTCTAATTCAAGTTCGCGTTCCTGACCAGGCTCTCCATTTTCAGAAATCTCTGGTGCTGGATTTTTAGGAGTGGCAAAACGAATATTTCCACGTCCGCCACGGCCACCGTGTGCAACAATGTACTCTTGTCCATTTTCAACTAGGTCCGTAATGACCTTGCCAGTCTCAGCATCTCGGACGGTCGTTCCTTGAGGGACTCGTACATAGAGATCTTCTGCTCCCCGTCCGTGCATCCCTTTGGTCATTCCTTTTTCCCCATTTTGGGCTTTGAAATGTCGGTTATAACGGAAGTCCATCAAGGTACGCAAGCCTTCGTCTACTACAAAGATGACATTGCCACCACGACCTCCATCACCACCCCAAGGTCCGCCATTAGGGACATATTTTTCGCGACGAAAAGCCACCATGCCATCGCCGCCATTTCCAGCCTTGACCTTAATCTTGGCTGTATCTAAAAACATACTCATAAATAGATGATTTCCTTTATTTCTGCGTGCGTCTTAGTAAGAAAGAGCACCAATTGCGGTTGCAAAGATTGCACCAACCGTTACAATCAACATAATCACAATGACGACCATCGTGATCATTTCAAATGGTGTTTTTTTACGTTTTCCGTTATCTCCAAAAGCCACTTCTAATACCTCGATTACTATAAATTCATTAGCCCTATTTTACCACGAAATAGGGGATTTTTCAAATCGAGTCTACACAAAAAGACCAGACAAAGGTCTGATCTTTTATGAATAGATTTAGGAATCTTTTCTTACACGTAAAATACCAACCGATAGAACTGCTAGGAAGACACCCATGACAAGAACCACCGGTGTCATCTTTTCACCTGTACTTGGAAGAACTTTTTTCTTACCAGGTTTTGGGGCTTCTTCTTTAACAGAAGATGAAGATGATTTCGATGAAGAACTTGATGTGGATGTTGAGTTCGATGTAGAACTGGAACTCGTTGAAGATGATGAACTTGATGAAGAACCAGAACTCGTTGAAGATGATGAACTTGATGAAGAACTAGAACTCGTTGAAGATGATGAGCTTGATGAAGAACTAGAACTTGATGAGGAGGTTGAGCTAGGTGTCGGTGGCGTTTGTTCTTTCTCACCCAATCCTTCGCCAGATCCTGTTTCCAATCGCACTTCACGGGTTAAACTACGCGGTGCTGGGAAATTGGTTGCCTTCCATGTTAATGTATTATGGACAATATCGCCTACTTTCGTTCCAGGTGCCACTTTCGTAGAATATTCAATATACATTGGCCAATTGTAATTATCACCAAATTCAATCGTAAAACCAGTGGTCTTTCCATCTGCATTCTTATTGAAAACAGCTTTTTTAGTAAAGTTATCCAGAACTGGGAGACTTAATATCTGAGCTTCGTTCTTAATCCCACCTTGTACAGGAGCATAACGAACAGCGCGTAAGCTACCTTCAACCAATGTTAAACCATCTCCGAATTGGTCTTTAATGACCATTCCACGAAGCATATCTTGGCGAGCATTTAAGAGAATCCGCCATTTGATAATGGTTGGATCAGACTTATCTTGGTAACCGTATTTCATCTCATAGTCTCCAGCTTCTCCAGCTGTTTTTTCATAATTCAATGAAAAATCTGTATTTCCTAGTTTAAACTGGATTGGAGATGTTTTTGTAACTACTTCTGAATCGACTTTTACATCAAAATGAAGAGCAACTCGTTTGTTGAGTGGATGAGATGCGAAATAATCATTAAAGGTAACGGTCACTGTTTTCTTAGCTGTATCAACGACAGCTTTCCCCACCGTCTGACCATTTGATTGACCTTCCTCAAGAACATTGAATTCCAGTGCTGTGTAGAGGGCTAATTCTTTTGGCAAACTAAGAGTTAAGGTATCACCAGTTTGAATAGTTTGCGAATCTGGAAAGGCTAAATAAATACTTGCTGACAATTTTTCATTTGTCAACACCTTGCTCCCATTTGTTAGCGTGTTACCGTCTTTCGTTAGACGTGCTGTCTGTGTATATGATGAGACTTCTGCAGCATGTATTGTTTTAGTCAAACCAGCTGTGAATAGAATCGTTAGCACTAAGGCAAGTGCCCATACAATTTGACGAACCTGTTTCATATATACCTCCTCTGCTCGCCTATTTGCGAGCCATGTTTTTTACAAGGTTAAAGTCCGATTTCTGCTTGAACAACTGCAGCAATGGTATCTACATAGTAGTCCACTTCTTCATGGGTTGGTGCTTCTGCCATCACTCGAAGGAGGGGTTCAGTTCCACTTGGACGTACCAAAATACGTCCATTTCCTGCCATCTCCGCTTCCATTTTTTCAATGATTTCACGAATAGCAGGTACTTCCATCGCCTTATCTTTCATGCTATTTTCAACCCGGATATTGACGAGTTTTTGTGGATAAATGGTTACTTCAGCAGCCAATTCAGATAATTTCTTGCCGGTTTCTTGCATGATTTTAGTCAATTGAACTCCTGTTAATTGACCATCACCAGTCGTGTTGTAATCCATGATGACGACGTGACCGGATTGTTCACCACCAAGGTTGTAACCAGACTTGCGCATCTCTTCGACCACATAACGATCTCCAACAGCTGTGATTTCTTTTTGAATTCCCTTCGCATCTAATGCCTTGTGGAAGCCGAGATTGGACATGACGGTTGTGACGATCGTATTTTTTTCGAGCAAGCCTTTGCTTGAAAGATAAGAACCGATGATGTACATGATCTTATCCCCGTCAACAATCTCTCCATTTTCATCCACTGCAATCAAGCGATCGCTGTCTCCGTCAAAGGCTAGACCAATCGCTGCGCCTACTTCTTTGACTTTCTCTTGCAAATGCTCTGGGTGAGTAGAACCAACCCCATCATTGATGTTCAAACCATCTGGGTTTTCACCGATGACGGTCAATTGAGCTCCCAGATCTGCAAAGATTTGACGGGCACTAGTAGAGGCTGCACCATTTGCTGTATCTAAGACTACGTGCATGCCCTCGAGTTGGACACCTGTCGATACAAGGAATTCTTGATACTTACGCAAGCCTTCTGGATATTCCATGACCGTTCCTAAACCTTGGGCACTTGGACGTGGAAGGGTATCTTCAGCAGCATCAAGCAAGGCTTCAATTTCAAGTTCGCGATCATCATCCAATTTGAAGCCATCACCACCAAAGAATTTGATGCCATTGTCCAAGGCTGGATTGTGGCTAGCAGAAATCATCACTCCGGCACTGGCTTTTTCCGTACGAACTAGATAAGCAACACCTGGCGTTGCAATCACACCCAACTTGTAGACGCGAATTCCAACAGATAAGAGGCCAGCAATTAAGGCATGCTCTAACATTTCACCAGAAATACGCGTATCACGTCCAACAAATACCAAGGGTGTTTCTTCTTCATGTTGGCTCAACACATAGCCACCGAAACGGCCTAGTTTAAAAGCCAATTCTGGCGTTAATTCTACATTTGCTTCTCCACGGACACCGTCCGTCCCAAAATATTTACCCATTCTTCATTACCTTTTTTACTTTCTAATTACTTGAACTGGAGGAGGTCGACGACGAGCTGCTTGAGCTTGACGTAGACGAGCTACTCTTTGTGGTCACTTGAATCCGTGTTTCACTCGGCTTGACCAAACCTGGTAGAACATTTCCTTGGGCATCTACTGCATTTAAGGAAATAGTTCCGCTATAATTTCCACTAATGATCTCACTGGATGGGAAGACCGCTTGGACATGATCAATGCGACTCAAGGTTTCTTGATCGCTGGTCACTTCTACCTTGGTGGTTTCAAGAGAAATATCCGAAACCGTTATTCCATCCACAATTTGATTGTCCGGGATCGTAGCCCTGACCGCAAACGATTTTTTCGCTTTCTTCCCGATTTTTACAGAAACTTTCTGAGGCTCTACGGTTGCGGTCAAACCAGCCGGAAGATCTTCCACAATCAACGGCACTTCAACGGTACCTTCCTTGGCCTTACGAAGATCCGCTACCACGCGAAACTTCCGAGTTCCCGGCTGCATTTCGCTTGCTAGAGCGACCCGGTTTGAACCCTTTAGAAAGACTGTTACTTCCGATGTTAACCCACTGACAAAGTATGTCTTGTCATTGTACTTGGCATCAATCGGAATATTGGTCAAGGTATTGGTGTAGGTCTCTGAACTTACTTGTCTAGCGCTGCTATTATTTTGAAAATTAAAGGATGACGCATTAATAAACAAGATAAAGGACAATAAGACGGAGGCAAAAACATAAAGAAATTCTTTTTTCGATCTCATTTTGTCACCCTCCCAAATAGACGCTCTTTCCAACTACTCGTTTTATTCTCTTCAGGAACCAAGAAGGATCTCAATTCTGCCTCGAACTCTTCTAAAGTTAAATCGTGTCGGAAGGTTCCATTATAGGTCATAGAGATCCCGCCCGTTTCTTCTGATACCACAAAGGTAAAGGCATCCGAAACTTCAGACAAACCAATGGCTGCGCGGTGACGCGTTCCGAACTCTTTTGAAATTCCGGTATTTTCCGTCAAGGGCAGGTAGGCACAAGAAACGGCAATTTTATCATTGCGGACAATGACCGCTCCATCGTGCAAAGGAGTATTAGGAATGAAGATATTAATCAGCAATTCTCCTGAAATTTCCGCATCTAGTGGAATCCCTGTGGAAATGTATTCCTGAAGGGTTCTGGCCCCTTGAATAGCTACCAAGGCACCAATCTTACGTGGGCTCATATAAGCCACTGCCTTGACATAGGCCTGTACCATTTTCTCTTCCTGACTGACTTCACTCGTCGTAAAAAATTCTGTCGCCCGACCTAAACGCTCTAAGCCAATCCGAATTTCAGGGGAGAAAATCACAACCAGCGCGATAACCCCATAGGTAATCACTTGATTGATCAGCCAAGAAATAGTCGTTAAACCCAAAAAATTGGCTAAAAATTGAGCCAAGAAAAAGATAATAACTCCACGCACCAAAATCATGATCTTGGTCCCGACGATGGCCTTGATCAAAAAATACAGCAACCAAGCCACCAGGGCAATATCGATGATATTGATAATAACACTCCACCAATTTGGGAACAAACTGGTCCAAAATTGTGGATTTGAAAACTGTTGAATATTCATATTCTCATACCTACCACTTCTCTAAAAGACATCATCTTATTATAACACGTTTCAACAGATTTTTCTGTAACCTTCTGATGCTTTTTATGATAAAATATGATTTATGAAGATAAATACAACCTTGGGCCTTCTGGCAGGAAAGCTTTCCGGCTCTATTCTAGAAAAGATGGGGCGGGGATCAACCCTACCAGGTAAAGTAGCCCTCAAATTTGATAAAGATATTCTCAGTCAACTGGCAAAAAACTATGAGATTGTTGTGATTACAGGGACAAATGGAAAAACCCTGACCACTGCGCTAACAGTAGGTATTCTCCAAGAAGCTTTTGGACCTATTTTGACCAATCCAAGTGGGGCCAATATGATCTCTGGGATTACAACGACCTTCTTACGTGCTAAGCATTCGAAAGCAAATCGACCGATTGCGGTACTTGAAATTGACGAGGCCAGCCTCTCTCGGATTTGTGATTATATTAAGCCCAGCCTTTTTGTGGTCACTAATATTTTCCGGGACCAGATGGACCGCTATGGAGAGATCTATACGACCTACCAAATGATTTTGGATGCTATTCACAAGGTCCCAACTGCCACGGTTCTGTTAAATGGAGATAGTCCTCTCTTTAATAGTCAGACCTTATCCAATCCGATCCAATATTATGGATTTGATACTGACAAATCAGAGCCACAACTAGCTCATTACAATACGGAAGGAATCCTCTGTCCGCATTGCCACAACATCCTCCAGTACAAGCTCAATACCTATGCTAATCTTGGGGATTATATCTGTGAGCACTGTGGTTTCCACAGGCCTTCTCTGACTTATGCCGTATCGGATCTCCTCTCATTAACCCAGCGCTCTTCCCAATTCCGGATCCAAGGGCAAGATTACCACATCAATATCGGTGGTCTCTACAACATCTATAATGCCTTAGCAGCTGTTTCCGTTGCTGGATTCTTTGGGGTTCAACCTGAAGTGATTAAGCAAGGATTTGATCGCAGTCGCGCTGTCTTTGGTCGCCAGGAAACCTTTAAGATTGGGGATAAGGAATGTACCCTAGTCCTGATTAAAAATCCGGTTGGTGCGACCCAAGCCATTGAAATGATCAAACTAGCCCCTTATCCCTTTAGCTTGTCGGTTCTCCTCAATGCGAATTATGCAGATGGGATTGATACCAGCTGGATTTGGGATGCCGACTTCGAGCAAATCACTCAGATGGACATTCCAGAGATCAACGCTGGCGGGGTGCGCCACTCTGAGATTGCTCGGCGACTTCGGGTCACTGGCTATCCTGCAGAAAAGATCACAGAAATGGCTGAATTAAAAGAGGTTTTCCAACGCATCCAGCAACAGGAAACCCCTCACGCTTACATTTTAGCTACCTATACAGCCATGCTAGAATTCCGTGAACTTTTGGCCCAAGAACACCTGATTGAAAAGGAGATGCACTAATGACTTATACTTCCCTAGAATCTTCTGATCAGGCACAGTATCCCTACAGCCTGCGTATTGCCCATCTCTATGGCAACTTAATGAATACCTATGGGGACAATGGGAATATCCTCATGCTCAAGTACGTTGCGGAAAAGCTTGGAGCCCATGTCACTGTTGATATCGTCTCTCTCAAAGACCGGTTCGACCCTGATGCCTACGATATCGCCTTTTTCGGCGGCGGGCAAGACTACGAACAGACCATTGTATCCGAGGATCTACCAGATAAAAAAGAAGACCTCGAACGCTTCATTGATGACGATGGTGTAGTCCTTGCTATCTGTGGTGGCTTTCAGCTTCTAGGCCAATACTACATTGAAGCTTCTGGCAAACGCATTGAGGGACTTGGCATTATGGGCCACTATACGCTCAACCAAGTCAACAACCGCTATATCGGTGATATCAAAATCCATAACGAAGAATTTAACGAAACCTATTATGGTTTTGAAAACCACCAAGGTCGGACCTTCTTGGCTGAGGATGAAAAACCGCTGGGTAAGGTCATCTATGGAAATGGGAACAACAAAGAAGATGGGTGCGAAGGGGTTCATTACAAGAACGTCTTTGGCAGCTACTTCCACGGTCCTATCTTGTCCCGAAATGCCAATTTGGCCTATCGACTAGTGAGCACTGCTTTAAAAAATAAATATGGCAAGGACCTTTCCCTACCGGCTTATGAGGAGATTCTAAGCCTAGAGCAGCCGGAAGAGTACGCTGATGTGAAAAGCAAGGCCCCTGCTGAACAATAAGGAGATAATGATGAACAAAAATAATCTACACTACATTGCTTTATTACTTTTAATTTTATTGATTGCTGGTATTTCCCTTGCAAACATGCAATCAGTCACTGTGAATTTCCTCTTGGTCCAATTTAAATTGCCCTTGATCATTCTGATCTTGCTCTGTGTCCTCTTGGGTGCATTTGTCATGACCTTGGTTAATTTTTCAAAGGGCTTCTCCCTAAAAAAAGAACTCAAGAGCACTCAAAAGCAACTGGAGGAAGAAAAGAAAGAAGTTAAAATAGAAGAAAAAAATAACAACTAAAAAAGCACCGATCGGTGCTTTTTTTATGCTGATGTACCTTCTTTTGCTTGTAATTTCTTGGCGACTACTTGTGCTAAGAGTGAAAAGAGGATGACGCCAGCTCCTATCAAGAGAAAAGATTCTACACGGACACTTGGCAACCAGGTCATCAAGCCTTTAGCCACAGGCATAAAGAGAATGGCCAAGGTAAAAATGGTGCTTAAGACCCGGCCCAGATAGTCTCCTTCTACCTTGGTTTGAACCTGGGTAAAAAAGTGGATGTTAAAAATTGTCATAAAGAGCTCACAGACTAGATTTCCAGAAAAGGAAAGAAGAGGCGGAAGGGGCAAGCCCATCATGAAGACTCCTACTCCTGTTAAAATCAATAAGAAAAGTAGCATTTCCATGCTTGATTTAAATTTATTAGCAATCAAGGCTCCGATGATAGAGCCAATAGCGCCCAAGGTTAAGATGGTCGCATATGCTCCTTTGACCCCGTAAAGGCGATTCGAAAAAGGAATCAAAAACTCAAAAGCTGCAAAAAAGAAATTGACGCTGGAAGCCACCAACAAGAGAAAGAAAATCTCTTTCTGATGCCAGATATAGTGCAATCCATCCTTCATATCCGAAAAAATATCTTTTCCCGTAAGCCGTTTCTTTTCCTGAACCTTGGCTTCTTCTTTCGGAAGGAAAGCGACCAGAACAAAGGCGATGAAAAAAGTTAGCGCATCTAGTAAGAGAGTCGCATGGAGACTGGCAAATTGTAAAACAAGGAAAGAGAACACAGGAGAACTAACACCGACCACTTGTAAGGTCAACTCCAAGCGGGCATTATAGGTCACAATCTCATCCTTTTCTACAACTTCTGTGATAATGGCTTTATTAGCCGTACGAGAGAAAGCAAAAGCAATGGCCTGGACAATATTGGCAACAATCAGGCCTGCAATCATCAAGCTATCATTTGTGATAAAAGAAATTCCCAAACAAAGGAGACCACAAACCAAGTCGGTCGTCATCAAAATCTTGCGACGGGAAAAACGGTCTGAGATCACGCCTCCAAATGGATTGACTAGAATGGAGGTGACGAGTTCAGAAATCTGATAAATCCCCAACACTGTCTTTCCTACCGTCCCCATCGAAGCCAGCCAAACACTGTTCCCATAGTCATAGAGCATATTTCCCATTCTATTGATCGCCCCACGAGCAATCAACTGGATAGCATGTCGATTCATAAAAAACCTCCTTCATTTTCTGAAACTATTGTATCAGTTCATGAAAGAGGTTTTCATTTTGTCCCCTATTTGGGAAAATTAATGCTTTACAAATTTATCAAAGGATCCCTACTGTTCTTTTGATTGAAGTTGCTTAGCTACTAGCTGAGCCAAGAGTGAAAAGAGAATAACCCCAGCTCCAATCAAGAGAAATGATTTCATACGGACGCTTGGCAACCAAGTCATCAACCCTTTGGCGATGGGCATAAAGAGAACAGCCAAGGTATAAATTGTGCTCAATACTCTACCTAGATAATCATCTTCCACCTTGGTTTGTACTTGAGTAAAAACGTGGATGTCGAAAATGGTCACAAAAAATTCACAGACCAAATTTCCTGAAAAGGAAAGATAAGGCGGAAGGGGCAAGCCCATTATGAACACTCCTATCCCTGCCATGATCAGTAAAAACAGGAGAATTCTCATACTTGATTTCATTTTATTGGCAACAAGCGCTCCTAGAATAGATCCAATAGCTCCCAGCGTTAAAATAGTCGCATAAGCTCCTTTAACCCCGTATAGACGATTCGAGAAGGGAAGTAAAAACTCAAAAGCTGCAAAAAAGAAATTGACGCTAGAAGCCACCAACAAGAGAAAGAAAATCTCTTTCTGATGCCAGATATAGTCTAACCCATCCTTGATATCAGAAAAAATATCTTTCCCGGTAAACTGTTTCCTCTCTTGCACCTTAGCTTCTTCTTTCGGAAGGAAAGCCACTAGGACAAAAGCAATGAAAAAGGTCAGTGCATCTAATAAGAGGGTCATATGAAGACTGGCAAATTGTAGAACTAGGAAAGAAAAAACAGGTGAACAGACACTAACAACCTGTAAGACTAACTCCAAGTGAGCGTTATAGGTCACAATCTCTTCTTTCTCTACTACCTCGGTAATAATGGCTTTATTGGCAGGTCGAGAAAAACCAAAGGCAATGGCCTGAACAATATTGGCAAAAATAAGAGCCGCAATCATCAAGCTATCATTTGTGATAAAAGAAATCGCCAAACAAAGGAGTCCACAAACCAAGTCGGTCGTCATCAAAATCTTGCGACGAGAAAAACGGTCTGAAATCACTCCTCCAAAAGGATTCACGAGAATCCCTGTCACTAACTCAGAAATCTGATAGATCCCTAATACCGTCTTTCCTATAGTCCCCATCGAGGCCAGCCAGACACTATTCCCATAATCATAGAGCATATTTCCAATTTTGTTAATAGCTCCACGACTAATTAATTGGACCGCATGTCGGTTCATAAAATCTCCTTTATCACTGTCCTATTAGGAACATTCATTTTTTACAAATTTATCAAAGTGTTCTTGATAATAGGCCACCTGCTCTGGCAGTCCCAGCACGTCAAAAATATGCATGGCTTCCTGCATTTGCTGCCGCCCTTCTTCTGTTTGCCCCTTTTGGTACCGAGCAAATCCCTTAAGATAATGAAAAACATTGCGTTCGTAGAGTTTGATGCTCTTCCCGATAATCTTTTCTACATAGGCTTCAAAATAGCTGGCGTTTTCAAAAGAACAGTGTTCTAAACAATGTTGGTAGCAATTCAGAGCAAGAATCAAGACCAGTTTGCGATGGCGACCAATTTCTTTGTAGAAATCTTCACGCTCCATCACTTCTCTCCCAAGCCGTGTGACATAGTCCACATCATAAAAGCTGTAGAGATTGCCAAAGAGGATCAATTCATACATGGTCCACTCTTCCGTTTGAAAGAGGTAATCTGACACCTTGTCCAGATCACGCTGCTGCATCGTGTAGCTAGCATCTCTCTGGCAAATTAGCCCTTGTAGCAGGATCCAGTTCAATTCAAAATAGAGGGGATTGGTGGAATGTTTGGCTTTTTCAAGTTGTTCTCTTTGAAGCTTTTGAAAACCTGCAATATCATTTGAATAGTAAAGTGGAATAATCTGAGCCATTAAGGCGACATGCTCATGGTGTTGAAAATTTCTGGCCTTATCCATAAAATTCTCAATTGTCACATGGATATTGTCCAAAATGTCAAAGAAGCGAGAAGCAGCCAGATCCGACTCCCCCAATTCAAAACGGGATAATTGGGAGGTCGAGCAAGCTTCTCCTGCAGCTTCTTTTAACGAATAATTTTTACTGATTCGAAATTCACGAAAAACTTTTCCAAGATCTTCCATCTATTCCACCTGCTCTGACAGTTCTGCCCACTCTTCCATGACCGCTTCCTGCTGGACAGTTAGTTGATCCAGCTCGCTTTGGAGTTGAATCAAGTCAGCTGCATCGTTGGTGCTATGCATAGTTTCGGTGATGTCTTGGATTTTTTTATCCAGCTCTTCCATCTCTGCTTCCAATTGCTCAATGCGACGAGTGATTTTCCGGAGTTCCTTCTGGTTTTGCTTTTGCAGGTGATAGTCATTGCTGGTGACTTCTTCGGTCGAAGAAACAGGCACAGCTTCTGCTTGTGCTGCAGCAAGGGCCTCTAACTCCGCTTTTTTCTCCAGATAATAATCATAGTCTCCTAGATAAAGAGTTGAGCCTTCTTCCGACAGTTCCAAGACTTGTGTAGCCACCCGATTGATAAAGTAACGGTCGTGACTGACAAAGAGCAGGGTGCCATCAAAATCAATCAAGGCATTTTCCAGCACTTCCTTGCTATCGATATCCAAGTGGTTGGTCGGCTCATCGAGAATCAAGAAGTTGTTATTCTCCATGGACAGCTTGGCTAGAAGCAAGCGCGCCCGCTCTCCACCTGACAGCATGCCGACGATTTTCTTGACATCATCCCCAGAGAAAAGAAAGGCTCCTAGGCGATTGCGGATTTCTACTTCTGGCGTCAGTTTAAAATCATTCCATAGCTCATCCAAGACACTGTTGTGAGGCGTTAGTTTACTTTGGGTCTGATCATAGTAACCCACCTCGACATTGGCCCCAAAACGAGCTTCCCCCTTGATAAAAGGAATCTGCCCGACGATGGACTTGATAAGAGTAGATTTCCCGATCCCATTTGGTCCCACAATGGCGACTGCATTCATCTTGCGGATATCCAAATTAATAGGCTCTGAGAGGATTTGATCGTCATAGCCGACGGCTGCCTCTTCTACAGTCAAGACGACATTGCCCGATGTCTTATCAGAATGGAAGGTCATATGGGCAGACTTGATCCCAGCTTCTGGCTTGTCTAGGCGCTCCATTTTTTCCAACTGCTTGCGCCGAGACTGAGCCCGCTTGGTAGTCGAAGCCCGCACCAAATTGCGATTAACAAAGTCTTCCAGCGCCGCGATTTCTTTTTGTTGCTTCTCGTAGTTCTTGGCTTCGGTCAGCAATTTTTGCTCTTTTTGCTCAACAAAACTGGAGTAATTACCGACATAGCGATCTAAAGAATGCTTGGTCAAGTCCAGTGTAATGGTTGCGACCTTATCTAGGAAATACCGGTCGTGGCTGACAATGAGAAGGGCACCACTATAATTGACCAGATAGTTTTCCAACCAGGCGATGGTCTCAATATCCAAGTGGTTGGTCGGCTCGTCCAGTACCAGGAGATTTGGTTTTTCTAAGAGCATCTTGGCCAGAGCTAGACGGGTATTTTGCCCACCAGACAGCTCTTCAATCTTCATCTGCCACATGGACTCATCGAACTTAAAGCCGTTGAGAATGGCGCGGATATCTGCTTCATAGGTGAAGCCACCAGCCTGACGGAATTCTTCCGAGAGACGGTCATAGTCCTGCATGAGTTTTTCTAAGTCAGCCCCAGTTTTTTCCCCCATCTCAAGTTCCATCTGGCGCAAAGTTTTCTCCGTTTTACGGAGATCGTCAAAGACGTGGAGCATCTCATCGTAGATAGTATTGGACGACTCAAAGCGACTATCCTGGGCTAAATAAGAGAGAGAAAGATCCCGCTTTTTATTGATTTCTCCTGAAGTTGGTTCTTCTTCTCCCACCAAGATTTTTAAGAGGGTAGACTTGCCGGCTCCGTTCTTTCCGACCAGGGCAATCCGGTCCCTTTCATCCACCTGCAGGCTGATATTATCAAAAAGAACCTCCCCTGCAAAAGAGCGTTCAATTTTGTTGGCTTGTAAAATAATCATGTCCCTATTTTACTATCTTTTTACGGATTAAACAAGAAAAGACGAGCCATCAAAAAAATCCTGAGCCCCTTGAGGCTCAGAACTTTTAGAAAGTATTTTAAAACTTATTCTTCCTTATACAATTGTCGAACTGCTTCCACATCTGTATCCTGAATACTGTAGAAGGAACCAGCCGGTTGCATGACCGATTCTCCATCAGTGTGGTCCAGCCCTATCGCATGTCCTAGCTCATGCTCAGCTGTATTGACAATTCGATCATAACTATAGTTATAGACATAATTTAAAAGATAATGGCGATTGAGACGCACTGTGATGTGGGTGAAGCGGTTGGTTAAGAGGTTGGTCTGAGAGGCAGTCTCTCCAGCAGCAGAAACCGATGCGTTATCCATTTCCGTCAAGACCACATTAGCCTCTTTTTCATTTGTAACCAGCTTGAAGGTAAAGGCGCCTGTTTGGTTCCAAGCCTCAATAGCATCCCGATAAGCTTTTACAAAAGTTTGACTGATATTGGGATCCAGGTAGACTGTTGCTTCCGCTTTTTCCCAGCGAGCCCCACTATGCTCATGATTGTCTGTCTGCGTGGTCTGTGAGCTAGGTGTCATTCCAAAGCGCGATGCAAAACCCTGATCTCCAAATAAATTGCCGACTTGATAGACAACTTTTTGGGCAGCTCGTCCAAATCCATCCATACCAGAACTAGGAGAATCTGTGAAATAGATGATCCCCACTAGGACGAGAAAACTGATGGCAATAGTCCAGAAAAATCCCCAAAAGAGACTCCAAGCCATACGAAGGATTCCTCTGAAAAATCGAAAGATGGTTCTCATACATTCTCCTTTCTCTTAAAGAAGGTATGCCATTGTAACACTCCATTCTTAAAAATAACTTAAATAGCCATGCTTTTCAGCTTATTGATGGACGGTTACCTTGCCTGTCTGGTAATCCAGGCTAATCCCACTTTGAACATTAGGAACAAAAACATTGAATTCAAGCGTCCCGTCACTCGATTTGGCTTCGATATGAGAACCTAATGGAATCAAATCTTTCGGCTGATTGTAGATCAAGGTCACCCGATAGCGGATCCGCTTGTTCTTATCCAGTGCTTTTCGGACCAGGGTCTCATAGTAGTTTTGACCGGTGGAATGAGGATCATTGGCTTGATTGGACCAAGCCGTTTGCACAGCGATATTTTTGGGATTGCTAGTCGAAGCATCAAAACCTTTGAGATTGCCGATCAAGGCGTAGCCCAATAGATGGCCCCGATCCACAGCATGGTCATACTCACCGGACAGATTGTGGACCTGATGCCAACCTGCTGGTTTCCAATCGGTTAGGCCACTACCTGTTGCATCACGATCTCTGTACTGGCGAGTTGCCTTGGTCATAATGGCGTTCGCAACCGTCGGTACTGTCTTTCCATTCACTTCTTTTGTCTTGTTATCCGCATAGGGTTGACTAGCCACGCTGGCATCCAGATCTGTGCGATTTCCCTTAACTACAAAGGCTCCAGCACCATTCCATTCCAAGTCATTTCCCAATTGTGAACGGGCAGATTTCGTTAGTACAGAGCTAGCTAACTCTTTACTAGGTGTTTCTTGTTGGCTACTAGTCACCACCGAAACAACCTGATCTGTCGCTTCTTTTACCGTCGGTTGATTAAAATAATAGCCCCCAATAGCTAGGGCCGTTGCCACCACAAAACCTGCTAATGTTTGTTTGGTTCGTTTGCTTACTGTTTGTTTTGCCATACATCTCTCCAAAAAAGAGCAGCGCTAGATGGGTCATTGACTCGATTCGCTGCTCTCCTTTTTACTCAATTTTAGTTAAAAGCTTATTTGCCTGTTAGCTTTCCAATGATCTCTGACCAAGTGTCCGGAGAGAGAATGGACCATGGATTTTTTCCATCTCCAATCACTCCATAGCCAATGACCAAACCAACTGCAAAAATGATGATTCCAATCACAGCCAACAGGAGGACAATTCCTAGCTGTTTTCCAACATAGCGAAGATTAGTTTTCATCGTCTTCTTCCTCTACACGTTTCACGTCTGCACCTAGTGCCACCAATTTCTCATGGAATTGATAATAACCACGATCTAAGTGACTTAATTTGCTGACTTTCGTTTCTCCTTCTGCTACCAAGCCCATCAAGACCAAGGTTGCACTCGCTCTTAAATCAGTCGACATGACCTCTGCACCTTGGAAGCTTTCTCCTCCAACGATACGAGCTGTATCCCGCATAATGTCTGAGTGAACGCCCATCCGACGCATTTCTTCCAAATGCTGGAAGCGATTCTCAAAAACCGTTTCAATCATGGTAGACTCACCTTTAGCCATGGCCATCAAGGCTGTGAATTGAGCCTGCATATCGGTTGGGAATCCTGGATAGGGAAGGGTTTTAACCGTCACTGGACGGAGCTTACTGATATCCGATTGAATCCGAATTCCATTTTCTTCTTCGGTTACCGTTACCCCCATCTCCTGCATCTTAGATAGAAGCGGACGGTTGTGTTCCCAAATGGCATCTTCGATCAAGACATCTCCACCAGTCATGGCTGCCCCAATCATAAAGGTTCCAGCTTCGATGCGGTCTTGCACAACATTGTGGTTTGCACCATGCAAGCTCTCCACTCCGACGATGGTCAAGGTCTCAGTTCCTGCTCCCTTAACATTAGCCCCCATTTTATTTAGCAAGAGAGCTAGGTCAACAATTTCAGGTTCTCGAGCTGCATTTTCAATCACAGTGACTCCATCTGCCAAGGTTGCGGCCATCATAATATTTTGTGTCGCACCTACTGATGGGAAGTCCATATAGATGTGTGCTCCCTTGAGACGATCTGCTTTTGCTTCAATATAGCCGGCTGTTTGGGTAATTTCAGCTCCCATAGCTTCCAGACCTTTGAGATGGAGGTCAATCGGACGACTACCGATCGTACAGCCTCCAGGCATGGAAACTTTGGCATGGCCATTGCGTGCCAAGACAGGACCTAGGACAACGATAGAAGCACGCATTTTGCTCACATACTTATAAGGTGCTTCCTCTGATAATTTTGCTTGCGCATCTACGACAACCGTATTGTCTTCTTCATTGAAGGTTACTTGTGCATTCAACCCACGAACAACATTGTTCATTGTAAAGACATCTGATAAAACAGGTACATTTTTCAAGGTTGTCACACCCTCGCTTGCTAGAACTGTTGCAGCAAGAAGAGGAAGGACAGCATTTTTTGCTCCTTCGATTTTGACGGTTCCAACCAGTCGATTATGACCACCATTAACGATTATTTTTTCCATACGGGATTGTTCTCCAATTTCTTAAAGTCACGCTTTCTATCATACCATATTTTTTATAAAATGTGGCTAGAATTGGCCAATAAAAATCTGTCGACTCATCTCATAGACACTGATAAAAAATGAGCTGGCTAGATAGCCGATTCCGACGCTGATCATCAAGATCAAAAAACGGATTTTAACCGCATTTTCAGCACTTACTTTTAAAAACTTTTCCCATTGAACCAGGTTCATCAATAGGTAATAGGCAAAAAAGATAAACAATAGATGGCTTGAAAGATTAAAAATCATTTGAATCATACAGCTATTATACCATATTTGGTCCGTACTTTCTTCTTTTGATTCTCTCCCAACAAAAATAAGGTGAGGACATACCTCCACCTTATTTTGAATATCTTATAAACGATTTCCGACATTAATCCGGTTAATGGCGCGTTGAAGAGCAATTTTAGCACGACGTTCCATATCAACCGAATGCTGATCTTTGGCTTCTTCAATCGCTTTTTCAGCTCGCAGTTTGGCACGTTCTGCACGACTAATGTCAATATCTCGAGCACGTTCGGCAGAATCGGCAACAATGGTAATGACATTATCAGCTACTTCGATAATCCCACCATTGACTGCAATCCAATCAATATGTTTGTCATCGTCGACACGACGAACCTTTACTTGGTCTACAGCCAAAACCGCAATGGTATTGATATGATGAGGTAAAATCCCTAATTCACCATCAATTGTCTTGACAGATACAAATGCGGCATGATGATCATAAACCAGTCCATCCGGTGTAACGATTTGGACGTTCATTTGACTCATCTTTCACCTCTTCTTAGAATCCCATTTTTTCAGCTTTGGCGATCACATCTTCGATCGATCCAACACCACGGAAGGCATCTTCAGGAAGATGGTCATATTTCCCATCCAAAATTTCTTTAAAGCCACGAACAGTTTCTCCAACTGGTACATAAGAACCAGGTTGACCTGTAAATTGTTCCGCAACGTTGAAGTTTTGTGACAAGAAGAATTGGATCCGGCGAGCACGAGCAACCAAGGTCTTTTCTTCGTCAGACAATTCATCCATCCCCAAGATAGCAATGATATCTTGCAATTCATGGTAACGTTGAAGGACGCGTTTGACCTCAGAAGCTACTGCATAGTGTTCTTCTCCTACGATTTCTGGAGAAAGGGCACGTGAGCTTGATGCCAATGGGTCCACCGCAGGGTAAATCCCCAATTGTACCAATTTACGTTCCAAGTTGGTGGTTGAATCTAAGTGAGCAAAAGCGGTTGCTGGCGCTGGGTCTGTGTAGTCATCGGCTGGCACATAGATGGCTTGGATGGATGTAACAGAACCTTTCTTGGTTGACGTAATCCGTTCTTGCAATTGCCCCATTTCAGTTGCCAAAGTAGGTTGGTAACCAACGGCTGATGGCATCCGTCCCAAAAGGGCTGATACTTCAGATCCGGCTTGGGTGAAACGGAAGATATTGTCGATAAACAAGAGAACGTCCTGACCTTCGACATCACGGAAGTATTCCGCAATGGTTAAACCAGTCAAGGCAACACGCATCCGTGCTCCAGGTGGCTCATTCATTTGTCCAAAGACCATGGCTGTTTTTTCAATAACGCCAGATTCTTTCATTTCCCAGTAAAGGTCATTCCCTTCACGTGTCCGTTCCCCAACACCGGTAAATACAGAAATACCACCGTGTTCTTGGGCAATATTATGGATTAATTCTTGAATCAAGACGGTCTTCCCAACTCCGGCACCACCGAAGAGTCCGACCTTCCCACCTTTCAAATAAGGGGCTAAGAGGTCAATAACCTTGATCCCTGTTTCAAGAATTTCTTCTGAAGTAGAGAGCTCGTCAAAGGATGGAGCTTTTTTGTGGATGGAGTCACGAGGAGCATCCTCAGGAAAAGGTTGATCCAAGTCAATGGTATCTCCAAGAACATTGAAGACACGTCCCAAGGTTTCTTTTCCGACAGGAACAGAGATTGGACGACCAGTGTCCAAGACTTCCATTCCACGTGTTAAACCATCAGTTGATTCCATGGCAATGGTCCGTACGACCCCATCACCAAGTTCCAAAGCTACTTCAAGAACGACTTTTGATTTTTGTTGGTCATTTTTATAGACTACAAGCGCATTATTGATCTCAGGAAGTTTATCTCCAACGGAAAAGGCAACGTCTACGACGGGACCTACGACCTGAGAAATTTTGCCTAAACTCATGTCATTCTCCTATTCTAAGTAATTTCTACTGCTCAAAAGTTCTCTTTCGAGCATCTGTTTTTGTATATAAAATTGTATCCGACAACTATTCAAGGGCGCTAGCACCAGCAACGATTTCAGTAATTTCTTGTGTAATCGCTGCTTGACGAGCACGGTTGTATTGAATCGTTAATTCATCAATGACTTTCTTGGCATTGTCTGTTGCAGTTTGCATGGCCATCATCCCAGCAGCATTTTCAGCTGTTTTAGCATCAATAATGGCACCATAGATCATGCTTTCAGCAAATTGAGGAAGCAATTGATCCAAAATGGCATCTCGACTAGATTCCAATTCTAGATTCAATACATAGTCCTCATCCGCTTCATTTGGGTCCAAATCAATAATTGGAAGCATTTGTTCCACCCGCATTTGACTCGTCAAACTGTTGACGTGGTGGTTGTAACAGACGTACAACTCATCAAACAAGCCTTCCTGATACATTTGGACTGTTTTCGAAATGATCTTGCGAACTTCCTTAAAGCTAGGATGATCAGGCAAACCACGCAATTCATAAACCGGCTGAATCCCACGGGCACGGAAGAAATCCGCACCGACGCTTCCAATACAGATCACTTCAAAGTCATCTCCAGTTGGATGGTATTCTGCCTTCATTTCCATCATGGTTTTAAGGATGGAGGCATTGTAACCTCCAACCAAACCACGATCGGATGTAATCACGATATAAGCTGTCTTTTTTACCGGGCGACTCACCAACATCGGATGGGACTTGGTATTTTCTGTTTCATGTCCATGGAGCAAGTCTGTTAAGAGCTTACGAACCTTAGCAGCATAAACCTGAAAATCCTTGGCTGCCTGCTCAGATTTACCAAGTTTGGCAGCGGACACCATCTGCATGGCATTGGTGATTTGACTGGTGTTTTTTGTGGATGCAATTTTATTTTTAATATCATTTAATGAAACTGCCATCTTCCACTCCTATTTCTATTTGAAATTTGACTGGTTGACAAATTCAGTAAGGGCTGCATCCAGTTCTTCTTCTGCTGGAAGATCATGTGTCGAACGAATCGTCTCAAAGATTTGATGATAATGTGCTTCAAAGTAATCAAACAACTCTTCTTGGAAACGAAGAATGTCGTCTACTGGAACACTATCTAAGAAACCATGAGTCAAGGCATACAAGATCACGACTTGTTTTTCAACTGTCAATGGTTCATGAACAGGTTGTTTCAAGACTTCCACTGTCCGACGACCACGGTTCAATTTCGCTTGAGTGGCCGCATCCAAATCACTACCAAATTTCGTGAAGGCTTCCAACTCACGGTAGGAAGCGAGGTCGATACGAAGGGTACCAGCAACCTTCTTCATAGCCTTGATTTGAGCAGATCCACCAACCCGGGAAACAGAAGATCCGGCATCAATGGCTGGACGAATACCGGCATTAAACAAACTATCTTGCAAGAAGATTTGTCCGTCTGTGATCGAAATCACATTGGTTGCGATATAAGCGGAGATGTCCCCTGCTTGGGTTTCAATGATTGGAAGAGCTGTAATAGAACCCCCACCCAATTCATCCGAAACTTTCGCAGAACGTTCCAACAAACGGCTGTGGAGATAGAAGACATCCCCTGGGAAGGCTTCACGTCCTGGTGGACGACGAAGAAGAAGGGACAATTCACGGTAAGCTACGGCTTGTTTTGACAAATCATCATAGACGATCAAAACATGTTTACCGTTATACATGAACTCTTCTGCCATGGCAACCCCAGCATAAGGTGCCAAATAAAGCAATGGAGACGGTTGAGAAGCCGAAGCGGTTACCACAATCGTATAATCCATAGCTCCGTATTTACGGAGAGTTTCTACTTGCGTACGAACTGTTGATTCTTTTTGACCAATCGCCACATAGATACAGATCATGTCTTGACCCTTTTGGTTCAAAATGGTATCGATGGCAATCGAAGTTTTCCCTGTTTGACGGTCCCCGATGATCAATTCCCGTTGACCGCGTCCAATTGGAACAAGGGCATCAATGGCTTTCAAACCAGTTTGTAGGGGTTCTGAGACAGATTTCCGTTGCATAACACCAGGAGCTGGTGTTTCAACTGGACGGAATTTATCTGTCACAATCTCACCCAAACCATCTACTGGTTGGCCAAGTGGGTTAACAACACGACCAATCAAGGCATCCCCTGCAGGGACTTCCATGATTTTACCTGTACGACGGACAGAGTCTCCTTCACGAATATCCGTGAAATCACCCAAGATGATGATCCCGACATCCGTTGTTTCTAAGTTTTGGGCCATCCCGTATGAGCCATTTTCAAAGATTAACAACTCACCACTCATGGCATTTTCAAGCCCATGAGCGCGGGCAATCCCGTCACCAATGTAGGTTACAACACCTGTCTCAGTGACGTCAAAGTTTGGCTTGAAATTTTCAATTTGTTGCTTAATTAAAGCGCTGATTTCTTGTGCGTTAATCGCCAAAATTCACACCACTTTCTATTTCAATTTAGATTTTATAACTTGCAATTGGTGTTTGAGACTGGTATCCAACGTTTTATGATTGGCTGTCACGACAAAGCCACCAATTAAATCTGGATCGATCTTTTGTTGGATCGAGCGAACTTGAATCCCAAATTTTCTTTCGATAATGGGTACTAGCTTTTGCTCTTGAACAGGATCCAAACCAGCAACTGTCGTAACAGTGACGACAAACGCGTTGCTCAACAGTTGAATCTGATCCAAACAAATCGTTACAATGTCATAAAATAAGGCTTCACGATGATTGAGAATAACCACTTCAATCAAATGGTCGAGTAATTGTGAATCAGAGGGTTGAAAAAGTCTTAGACTTTTTGCTTTCTCTTCATCCTCTACACCGATATGAGCTAAGAAGTTAGCAAGTCCAGTCTCCTCAAAAATGCCCTTGATTTGGGTCAATTTTTCAAAGACAAGATCTTGTTCTCCTTTTTCAAAGACCAATTGAACAAAAGGCTGGGTATATTTCTCAATCACCATCAGTTGCTTTTTGTCCATTAGGCTTCTCCTAATTCATCAAGATAGCGATCGATCAGTTGGCGTTGACCTTCAGCATCCAGCTGTTGACTCAACAATTTGCTGGCAAGATTGACAGTGAGATCTGCCACATCGCCTTTGATACTGTTCAATGCTTCTTCTTTGTTATGCGCAATTTCTTGTTGCGCTTTTTCTTTCAAACGTACTGCTTCTTGAGTGGCTTCTGAAAGGATCTGAGATTTATTCTTTTCTGCAGTTTCCTTTGCATTTTCGACGATAGACGCAGCTTCTTTGCGGCTACCTGCCAACTCTTCTTCACGTTTACTTGCTAGTTCCTCAGCTTTTTGACGAGCTGATTCTGCTCCATCAATATCATCTGTAATCTTTTTGGCACGCGCTTCTAAAATTCCATTGATATTGTTCCATGCAAATTTCTTTATTAAAAAGATTAATAATAGGAAGGAACCAGCAATGAGAATAAAGTTACCAATAATTTCACTCATTGATACATGCATTCTTCTACTCCTCCTCTACTTACTCTTCACCATTAATTTTCTTACCAATATAAATTGATGACAACATGGTAAACACATAGGCTTGGATACATGAAATGAAAATCGAAAACGCTGTCCACGCCATGCTTCCAATAAAGGCAAATGGATACCAATAAACAGCTTGATGCGACAAAGTCACAAGCAAGCTTGCTAGTACCTCACCCGCAAAGATATTTCCGAAGATCCGAAGTGCCAAGGAGGCAAAGTTCGTTAATTCTTCCAAAATATTCATGGGGGTCATAAATCCGGGTGTCACAAAAGCCTTTAAATATTCCTTCACACCACGTCTGCGAATTCCTTCTACATGGGCGATTAAGGTGATCAAAAATGAAAAGGCAAAGTCATAACCCAGGTTAGCGGTTGGTGATGTCCACAAATTGTAACCATTGGTCGTTTCGATTTTAGCCATCAATCCAATGTTATTGGCTACTAAAAGAAAGAGGAAAAGAACAAACAAGAACAAGGAATAGTCCTTTATGTAATGTTCCCCAATATTTCCTTTTGTAAAGCCTACGACAAAGTCATATGCGTATTCCAGCACATTTTGTTTGCCTTTTGGTCGGATCGACATTTTTCGACTGGCCCAATAAATGAAGCCAAAAACGGCGAAAACAGAAATCAGGGTCATAGCAAGTAGGGTCAAATTAAAAGATACAGGTCCAAGAGTAATCGTTGGATTGATACTTTCTTCCAAGGTTTGACACCTCCTTTTCTAAAATAGAAGCGTCTATTTGATAATAAAGGCCATAACCAAGGTTACGAAGAAAGTACCTTCGACAAAGGCAACACCAAGAATCAAGAGGCTACGCAATTGACCGATAATTTCTGGTTGACGAGACGCAGATTTCAATAAGCTACTCATCATCAAACCTTCTGCCAGTGATACACCAAAACAGGCTAAACAAAGACCTAAAAATGTTAAATTCATGATGAATTCTCCTTTTATAAATTTTACCTCCTTAGTTTACTCCTAAAAGATATAATAGTCAAATATTTCCTATAAAAGTAAGCGTTTTAGTGAAATTACGTTATTTTTTTAATATGATAATTTTTCCTATCTACGATTGATTTCTTTTAATTTTTAGACGCTTTGTCCACCTCTATTCATTTTTTCTTCTAAAAAACTCTCACCTGCTCAGCAGATGAGAGAATTCGATTATTTAAAGATAAACGTTTTGAAACTGTCTGTTTGTTGCAGTAATTTCTTAAAGATTTTTTCTTTCAAGGCAAGGGTATTGTCAAATTTGACAGAACCGTTCTTCAAACTGGCCTGATCTTTTTCAACCGCAGTTGCAAAGGCTTGTTTTAAGTCCTCATAAGAGCTATAAGTAGTCCCATCCACTTCAATAGCCTGAAGTCCATTTTTGGCACTGGTTACCACTTCATTGAAGTAGGCTTTCTTCCAGTCTTCAAGAGTACTGAATTTCCCATCAGAAATCTTTTGAATGATGTAATCATCCCCTAGAGTCGCATGACCTGCTTGTTTGGATTCTTGTTTATACTTGTTTGAAGCATAGCCTAAGAAGCCTTTTTCATAGCCATAGTAACCCCAGAGTCTGAAGGTATTGTGTTTGAAGGACATGGCTCCAGGAGCCCCTTCACTGGTGTTTCCACCATAGATCCCTGTCATCATCGGTACCGTCACATAGGCGGAGCCAAAGTCAGATGGATTATAGACTCCATTTCCAGGACTACGATTGGTCATGAAGTTGTTGGTGATGAGATCATCTACTGAATGTAAGGTGATCGCTTTTTCCTCATCGCTCAAAGGACGTACCTTATCAAATTGATTCTTGGTGTTAGCCCCTCGGTATTGTTTATCAACCTTCTTGAACCATGCATTGTTCAAGTCTTGACTGCCTTTGTTGAGGACAGCTTCTCCTTCTAGGTAATCCAGAAGCATGAGGGTGTCGTTATAGCCTTTCATATACCGATCAATTTCGTCACGTGACTTCAAATCATTTGGATTGGTATTGTACCATTGGTTCCCATCATTTGGACGTTCATAGGCCATGTTGATACCTAAGGCCTTGTATTCCCCATTTGGATTGGATACGGATGGCGTTTGTAACATGCCTTGGGCAAAGGCTTCGATATCGGTTCCTTCTCGGTGTCTCCAACCACCTAAGTATACCATGCGGTCATTGACGTGCGTTGTTTCGTGGGTAAAGGCAGAGACCCCAAAGTCACTGATCATATCGGTCACCATGAAGAAAACAGAGTCGTCTTTATATGGGTTTCCGTAAATTCGCGCCACAGCTCCCATGCGCCAATCTGTCGCATGGTAACGATCGGTTGGACCATACAATTCACGGATTGGAGCGACATCTTTGCCACTGTTGGTATGGCCGTAACGGTCTGTACTAATGCCCTTGTAGTTTTGGTTATCAAGGACAGGGGTCGGCACCATATTATTGCTCTTCAAGAGTTGATTGCGAACCTTATCCGTTGCTAGACGTGACCAGAAATCGAGATAATTTTGTTGCCCTTTCGCCACCTTGTCAATTTCCGCTTTGAAGGCATTCCGCTCTGCTTCCGTGTTCTTACCATATTTCTCGAAGGAACTATAAGCCATGGTATTGTATGTTGAAATCAAGAACATATGGGCATCTTTTAAGTTCAAGAGTGGCAAGATCATTTTACCGTGAACATCATTGTTTAAGCCCTCATAGGCTCTATGCTTAGCAGATGCGAAAGCTGGATTGGTCGTCTCAGGCTCCACAATATAGACATTGTCTTTGGTTGCTTTAATGAACCAATCATTCAAGTCTGTCTCTTTTGTGAAGAGCTCCATATTGTACTTCAAGAAGTCATTTAGGTTCCCAGAAAGAGTCGATTTAGCCACGACTTCTCGGAAGGCATCGTGGGTACGAGTCCCTTTGATGTAGTCTTCTTTTGAACCAATTTCAATCAAGCGGTCTAAGACATCAACATTCTTCCCATAGAAATCTGGCTTGAACAACATGAGCTGTTTGAGATTGACATCATCGAACTTCACTCCATAATAGCGATTGAGGTATGACAAACCAAGAAGAACAGCGGCCTTGTTGTCATCAACTTTCTTGATAAGGGCCCGTTTGGCAGCCTCATCTGTATTTAATTGATGATCTTGGTTTTCAACTAGTTGTTTGACAAAGTGAGTCAGATTATCCTTGACTGCTTGGAAGCTTTCTTCAAGGTAAAGGTTCTTAATAGCATTGACCTTGTTAGGACCTGTTCGACCAAGATGGGTGTAGATTGGATCTGATTGTAATTCGACAGGGCTTAATTTTTCAACGATCGCACCAATGAGATCGCTCCGGTCTTTGTCCACCATATTTGGCGTATAGACCACTTCACCGAGCTCCGCCACACTGTACTCTTTGACTTGTTTAACTTTAGAGTCTTTCGACGTCATGCTAAAGATATCTTTTGTCTTATCTGCGTAGTGGATCAGGATGTGATCAGCATTAGCTAGTTCAGTAACAAAATCATTGCCCTTCATAGCGGTCACAGACAAGACTTCCTTGGTCAAGAGAGGACTCGTTGCAGCCAGTTTATTTCCTTGGTCGACAATCCATTCTTTGTTGTAGAAAGGTTGCAATTTAGCAATATTACGGTAAGCTAGCTCACGATTCGCATCGTAAGCAGTGATGGCCTTGTATTGATCGTCTTTGCTAACAAGGTGATTGAGCGTGTCTTCAATCGGTTTACTGCTGGTGAATTTATCAGCAGTGATTCCCATTGCTTCGATTTTCTGCTCAGCTTCTGCCAGCGAGATGCTTGGGATTTTACGGGAGTTGTTAAAGGTTTTCTTCCCTTCACTCACGCCTTCCACACTGTAATTGCGCTTGGTTCTTGAATAGGTGAAGTAATCATCTGCGTCAATATCTGAGTGACCAAAAACCATCTCACCAGTTTTGACTTTCATCATGGTGATGTTGTCTTCAATAGTCCCCAAGGCCCAGTTGGTCCCTAGTAATCCACCAGACTGAACAGCTTCTTTTAGTTCAATCGAACCTTTAGCAACGGAGTTTCTGAGAACCCCTTCTTTACCGACTGTGTGGTTATTTCCACCATTTTGAGAGGAATAAACGAGACCTGCAGCTTTGGCTTTATTACCAGTGATTTCAGCATCAACGTAAGCTTTTTCAACGACACCTTTCCAGTTCTCACCAACAACACCCGCTAGATAGCCACCTTTGTTCCCAGCAGCGTGCAGTTTACCGATAAAGGCAACGTTGCTGACCTTCCCACTAACATCAATTTTATTGACAATTCCTGCTACATCATTGTTCCCGACAACACTTCCTGTTACTTTAACATTTTCAACAGTTGCATTATTTTTGATAACACCTGCGATTGGGGCTACTCGATCTGTCCCAGGTAGGTCGATATTGACATTTTCAAGCAAGAGATTCTTAACCGAGCCACCTTCGATGTTCCCAAACAATGGTCTTGTAATGTTATGGATGGCAAATGTATTCCCATCCGTACTTTCCAAAATTCCCTTGAAAGCATTGGTCACATAGGATTTCCCTGCTGGCTGGACATTAGCCGCATTCATATTGCTACCCAGTTTAAAGGTTCCAGTCGGATTGGCTTGCATGGCTTTTACAAGTTCGTTGAAATTGTAGTAGACATCACCTTCATGAGCTTTTGGTTTCGCAATATAGTGGACATAGTTCTCATTGAACTGGTTGTCCCCAGTCCGTTGGACCAAATCTGGAGCTTTGGCTGTTACTTTGTAGAGGGTCGCGCCATCTACCGTCACTTCTTCGATTTTATCAACGGCTAGTTTCGTGACCTTATTATCATGGGTGGTAACTTTTAAGTAGTATGGCTTCACATCAGACGGTGTTTCAGACAAGAGGCTGCTATCGGTCTCAAGACCTTGGTCATCCACGCTAATCAGACTGGTTTCCTTGATGTTTTTGATTTCAACTTTTTTAAGATCAATTCTCAGTGGTTCTTCCTTGAGAACTTCTTCTTCATCCCCATTTCCACGGTCATACACCATGGTCGTTGCGAGCGTATAATCCTTGTAGTAGTCCAAGTCCGCTAAAGCAGCTGCCAAGTCTGTCTCTGAAAGGGTCAGGGTTTTCACCACTTGATCACCCTTCTTCAATACAGCCTGGATGGACTTGATGGTCACACCGTCTGGTTTGTCCAAACGATAGGTAGCTTTAGCACTGCGCTTCAACACTTCCTGATCAAGATTGGTCAAGGTCAAGGTTGGCTTGTCTAATTCCTTTGTCCCTTGTTGAATGATCTGATCTTGCGCTTGTTCTACCACTTCTTCGGAAATTGTAGGAGCATCCGTTGTTTTGACACCTTTAATGGTCTTGTAGACCTTGGTGATTTTCTTCTTCCCATTTTTACCGGCTTGAGAAACCCTTTCAGTTCCTTTTAGCAAGGTGGCATCTTGTTCGGTTACCGTCTTAAATGGAATTTCTTCAAAAGCAACTTCCTCTTTTTGGCCTTCAATCGCCTTAGTCCCACGACTAATTTTTTCTGTCACAGGAGCTTTGACCGTTTCAGTGGTCGTACTGAGAGGCTCTCCAATCTTCTCACCATTGACCGTCTTATAAACACGACGAATCTCCTGGCTACCAGCCTCTCCTTTTTGAAGGAGGCTTTCTTCATCGGTGTAACGATTGGCGTCCGTTACATACTCTGTTTCATATGGAAGGATTACCGTTTCTGTCTCGGTTACCGTCCCTTCCGTAACTTGATAGGTTGGATTCTCCGGTTGAACGGGGGCTTCGCCAACATGGCCTTCTTCCTGTGTCCCTTTGGCTTCCACCATACCTGTATAGGTTGGGTTCTCCGGTTGAATAGGGGCTTCGCCGACATGGCCTTCTTCCTGTGTTCCCTTGGATTCTACTACACCTGTATAGGTTGGTTTCTCCGGTTGAACAGGAGCTTCGCCGACATGGCCTTCTTCCTGTGTTCCCTTAGCTTCCACCACACCTGTATAGGCTGGGTTCTCTGGTTGAACAGGAGCTTCGCCGATATGGCCTTCTTCCTGTGTTCCTTTATCTTCCACCACACCTGTATAGGTTGGCTTCTCCGGTTGAACAGGAGCTTCACCGACATGACCTTCTTCTTGTGTCCCCTTAGCCGTTACAACTGGAGAAGGATTGGGTTGAGGGGTTGGTTGGGCATCTTCTTTTGTCCCAACAGCAAGAATTTGTGAAACTGGTTCTTTAGTGACCTTGCTTTCAACGACTCTGCGAACTTCTTGTCCATCTACCACACTCACTTCTGTCAATAGGGTCCGCTCCCCATTTTGACCAGCAGTCAGCACCTTGGTTTGCCCTTTAGGTAATGTAGGATCAGCTTGTTTGACAGTTTCAAATGGCACAGGCTCAGTAGAGACTTCCAGGCTTGGTTTTTCAACTTGAGGAAAGGCTGGAGAGACTTCTGGGGTCACACGAGCTTGTGCTTCCACTTGTGGAATACCTGTACTTGTTTTGATCGTTCCTTCTACAGAAGGTTTCGTTTCCTGCATAGCCTTTGGCTCTCGTAAGCTCGTCTTTTGGACTGACGGGTAGCGCAGATAACCAATATAGTCATAACCGTCAATTTGAATCACGCCATTTGCAAGATCTTTGCTCGATGCGATCGCAAGATCCTGATTATAGGCGCGCAAAACTTGATTTTGTAGGGCTGCGACTTCAACTGGAAGTAGAAGACTTTGTCCCATGGCTCCAATCAAAAGGACGCCCATGACCTTCTTCCGGTGCTTTTTAGAGAGTAAGAGGACCGCAAAGGAAGCTGTGGCTAGACTTAGCCCAAAAAGGGCGACTTCCTGACTTCCTGTTTGAGGAAGAACCGACTGAATTGCTTCCTTCTTCTTATAGACGAGATAGAAAGTATCTTCATTTTGATACTCTTCAGGGATTGCATGAATCACCTGTGCTTTTTCTTCAGCAGTCAGCTCTTCTTCTGTCACATATCCTAAGTGAACATGAGCAGGTAGAGTCATCTGATCAGCTTGGACAGGACGAGCTCCTAACAAGCTTCCTCCTAATAAAAAGGCTCCAATGGCCACCGGACCAACACCGACAGTTAATTTCCGAATCGAATATTTGGTCATTTTTTCAAACGTTTGTTTCGCTTTTTTCATCCTAAAATTCCTATATAGTAATATTTAACCCTCGAGCAGGGACCTGATTATTTTTAGAGAGGATGGGATCCTTTCCAGAAATAAGAACCTTCCCGGGATTTTTTACCTTTACCTATCTTATCTTTTTTCTTCTATTTTAGCAAGCTCTAAAACTCAAAAAAATAAACCGTTTTCTTTATAGGAAGAAAGCAACACAAAAAACGCCTCGAAAGGCGTTTGTATTATAGATCTATTTATAAGGATTGGTACAAATCATTGTATCGTTGACTAGCCGTATCCCATGAGAAGTCACGCGTCATAGCTTGCTCTTGGAGACCATACCAAGCCTGTTTGTCATTGTAGTAGACAGCCAAGGCTTCATCAACTGCCCAGTTAAACCAATAGCCAGACAAATTATTGAAACTAAAGCCTGTTCCACTTCCATCAACAGCATTATACGGTTGGACCGTATCTCGAAGTCCGCCGACTTCATGCACTAAAGGAAGGGTTCCATAACGCATGGCCATCATTTGAGAAAGACCACACGGTTCAAAACGGCTTGGCATCAAGAAGACATCCGACGCTGCATAGATTTCTTGGGCCAATTGGACATCAAATGTGATATTCGCTGAAAGTTTATCTGGGTAGGCTTGACCAAACCAAGCAAAGGCATTTTCAAATCCAGGATCTCCTGTACCGAGCAAGACAATCTGAATATCCTTTTGCAAGAGTTGATGCAACTCTTCTACCACCACGTCAAAGCCTTTTTGACGTGTCAAACGAGAGACGATCCCAAACAAAGGAACATCATCGCGAACAGGTAGACCGACACGTTCTTGAAGAGCTCGTTTACTAGCTGCTTTACCTGAAAGATCTGAGAGACTGAAGTGATACGTCAAGAGTGGATCCGTTTCAGGATTATACAGATCTGCATCAATCCCGTTAACAATTCCGGTCACCTTGCCAGACTCCATCCGAAGGATCTGATCCAAGCCACAACCATATTCAGCAGTCATAATCTCATGCGCATAGCTAGGAGAAACAGTTGTCACACGGTCAGCATATAGAATGCCGGCTTTCATCCAGTTCAGGCAATCATTCCATCGAAGTGTTCCATCTGCATAGCGTTCAAATCCAACTCCGAAAAGATCCCACAACATTCCTGGGTCGAACTGACCTTGGAATTCCAAATTATGGATGGTCAATACTGTCTTAATTCCATGATAAGCTTGAATCCAACGGTATTTTTCCTTCAGCAAGAAAGGAATCATCGCCGTATGGTAATCATGGGCATGAAGAACATCTGGAATGAAGTCAACTCGTTCCATCGTTTCTAAGGCCGCGAGCTGGAAGAAGGCAAAGCGTTCGCCATCATCGAAGTCACCATACACATGACCTCTAAAGAAATAATGTTGGTTATCAATAAAGTAAAAGGTGACTCCATCGCGCACAATGCGTTTCACACCAACATATTGACTTCTCCAGCCAACCTTGGTCTCAAAATGCAAGACATCTTCGATTTGATCTCCAAACTTAGCCTCTACCATATCATAGTAAGGGAGGATCACGCGCACATCATGACCACTTTTCGCTAAGGATTTAGGAAGAGCGCCAATAACGTCTCCCAAACCACCTGTTTTAGAAAACGGTGCTCCTTCAGCTGCAACAAATAATAGTTTCATTAGACAATATCCTCTGTAACAATCGTTCCTTTTTTAACCACGACAGGTGCTTCTTCTGTCCCACGAATCGTCACACCAGCAGCCACTTCGACACCCTTATCCAGGATGGCATGTTCGACGATTGCATTTTCATGAATCACAACACCAGGGAAGAGAAGACTACTGCGGACCTCTGAACCTTGATGAAGGTGTACCCGACGTGAAACAACGGAGCGTTCAACGGTTCCTTCTACAATACTACCCGAAGCAAATTGAGACGATTTAATATGTGAAGTCTTGGAATAATACGTTGGTTCTTCATTCTTCACTTTCGTATACACTTTTTGATTTGGTGAAAAGAGCTTCATGAATTTTTGGTTTTCCAACATATCCAAGTTTGCATGGTAGTAGGATTCCACTGAATGAATATTGGCAAGGTAGCCTGTATATTCAAAGGCAAAAGCATTGTATTCCACTGCCAAATCACGCAAGATATAGCGCAATTTTTGTGGGTATTCTTTCTTGGCTTCTTCTTCAATTTTTTCAATCAACCAAGGAGTGTCCACAATAAAGACATCTGTTGACATGTTGTAGACTTCGTCAGGATCCTTGCCATCAAAAAGTCTTTGCTCTGTAACATGGTCTGTTTCATCAATTTTCAAGACAGCATTGACTTCAGAGATATTTTGAAGATGCAACTTCTTATAAACCACTGTAATCGGACGGTCAACGCTATTATGCAAGTGGAAAACTTGATTGAGGTCAATATTCATCAAGACATCACAGTTCAAAGCAACCGTTTGGTTGGAACCAGACCGTTTCAAATAGGTCAACAATTGTTGGTAATATTCTGGCCCTACCGTTGTATTTTCAACTGGAGTATTATAGATTCCGAGATAATAGTGGCTCAATAAAGTAGACAAGCCCCACTCACGACCTGAACGAATATGGTCAAAGACCGAACTAATATTTTCTTGTTGGAAAATCCCAAAAACACTACGAATACCAGCATTCGCAAGACTAGACAACGGGAAGTCGATTAAGCGGTATTTCCCATCAAACGGTAGGGATGCTACCGGACGATGGCTAGTCAAAGTGGACATATCATGATACCCAACTGTATTTCCTAAAATGGCTGAATATTTATCAATCTTCATCTGTTGCTACCCCCACTTTTTCATTGTAACCGACAACTTGTACTTCCTCTGTTCCATCAATCACGACACCTTCTGCAATGACTGCACCTTCCCCGATAATCGCGCGTTTCACGACAGCTCCTTTACCGATAATGGCATTGCTCATCACGACAGCATCTTCGACAACTGCTCCTTCACGAACTTGAGCTTCTGTTGATAAGATGGAGTGTTTGACTGTACCGTCTACCGAACAACCGTCGACGACAAGAGAATCTTCGACGTGGCCATGTTCCCCAAAGAAGTTCGGTGGAGAAATGAGGTTGCGTGAATAGATTTTCCAGTGACGATCGCGACTATCCAAGGCATTATTTGGATCGATATATTCCATATTGGCTTCCCAAAGAGACTCAATCGTACCAACGTCTTTCCAATAACCATTGAATTCATAAGCATAAACACTTTCGCCTGATTCTAGATACGTTGGAATGACATTTTTACCGAAGTCTGACATATCGATATCACTCTTTTCAGCAGCAACCAACATATTGCGCAGACGAGCCCAGTCAAAGATGTAAATCCCCATTGAAGCCTTAGTTGATTTTGGTTCAGCTGGTTTTTCTTCAAATTCGACAATCCGATTATTGGCATCTGTATTCATGATTCCAAAACGGCTTGCTTCCTTCAAAGGTACATCTAGGACTGCAACGGTCAAACTTGCGTTATTATCCTTGTGCGCTTGAAGCATGTCATCGTAATCCATCTTGTAAATGTGGTCCCCAGATAGAATCAAGACATATTCCGGATTGATGCTATCGATATAGTCGATGTTTTGAAGAATAGCATGGCTAGTTCCTTCAAACCAACGATTTCCTTCACTAGCTGAATAAGGTTGGAGAATAGACACACCCGTATTGATTCCATCTAAACCCCAGCTGGAACCATTCCCAATATGGCTGTTAAGGGCAAGTGGTTGATACTGTGTAATCACACCAACATTGTGAATTCCTGAGTTGGCACAGTTTGAGAGAGCAAAATCGATAATCCGATAGCGCCCACCAAATTGAACCGCAGGTTTCGCGATGTTTTTGGTTAATTTTCCAAGACGTGTTCCTTGCCCACCGGCAAGAATTAAAGCGAGCATTTCATTCTTCATTGACTACTTCCTCTTTTTAAAGCTTGGACTCCCTTAGAGTCAACCGATCATCATTTTTTATCTGATGTTTTAGATTTCGTTTTGCGAACCTTCCGTTTCACCTTCCAAATGCTAGCTCCTAAAGCCGGCAAAGTAAAGGTCAAAGTTTGTTCATAATCCTTCCACAGTCCATCTTGAGACTGAACTGTCGGATTGTGCTCTTTCCAGACACCTCCCCATTCTTCTAATTCTGTATTCCAAATTTCTTCATAGACCGCTGATATAGGCACACCAATCGTAAAGTCCTTGCGTTCCACTGGTGCCATATTAAAGACGCACACCAAAAGATCACCCTTACGATTTTTCCGGATCATAGACAAGACGCTCTGATCCCGGTTATCTGCATCAATAATCTCTAAGCCATCAAAGCTATCATCAATCTCCCACAATTCCTTGTGTTCTTTGTAGAAATGATTGAGCTGAGAAGTGAAACGACGCATCTTAGCATTCATTTCATCCTCTAGATTGCCCCATTCCAATTGCTCTTCTGACTTCCATTCCAAAAATTGACCAAATTCTGAACCCATAAAGAGTAATTTCTTACCTGGATGGCAAATCTGATAGGTCAAGAGGTTACGGAGTCCAGCAAATTGATTGTAACGATCTCCCCACATCTTATGCATCAAACTCTTCTTACCATGCACCACTTCATCATGTGAAAATGGTAGTAAGAAGTTTTCAGAAAATGCATACATGAAACTAAAGGTTACCAGGTTAAAGTCAAATTTCCGGTAGATGGGATCTTCTTCGTAGAATCGAAGGATATCATTCATCCACCCCATATTCCATTTATAGTCAAAGCCAAGTCCACCTTCTTCTTCAGGACCCGTGATCTTTTGACCAGCAGAACTTTCTTCTGCAATCATCATGACATCTGGGTGTTCGTTCTTGATAATCGCATTCAAACGTCTAAGGAAATGAACGCCTTCGTAGTTGAGGTTTCCACCATCAATATTTGGTGTCCATGGACCACTATCGTAGTCAAGATAGAGCATATTGCTCACAGCATCGACCCGAATCCCATCTAAATGATAGGTATCAATCCAAAACTTCAAACTAGAAATCAAGAATGACTGGACTTGATTCTTCCCTAAATCGAAGTTCAAGGCTCCCCATCCGTAGTTATGGGCACGATGTTCATCCTGGTATTCAAAGGTTGGTGTTCCATCATAATAAGCCAAGGCATCATCATTGATAATGAAATGTCCTGGTACCCAATCCACGATCACTCCGATATTGTTGAGGTGGCATTCTTCCACGAAGTCTTGAAACTCTTCTGGGCTACCATAAGTCTGCTCGAGTGCAAAATATCCCATGAGCTGATAGCCCCAACTCAAGCCCAATGGATGGGCCATCACTGGCATAAATTCCACGTGGGTGTAGTTCATCTCTACCAGATACGGAATGAGTTCATCTTTTAGTTGTTTGAAGGTGTAGGAACTGTGATCCTCATTTCGTTTCCAAGATCCTGCATGAACCTCGTAAATATTAACAGGTCGTTCCTTAAAACCAAGTTTTTTACGGCGTGCTCTCCAGAGACCATCTTTCCAGTTTTTCTCTGGAATGGTCTTAATAATAGATCCTGTATTGGGTCTCTTTTCCATCCATAACGCTAGAGGATCGATTTTTTGCACCTGATGACCATTTTGTCGAGTCACCAAATACTTGTATATATCTCCCTCTTTTGCATCGGAACAGAAGACTTCCCAGACGCCTCCTTCATTACGAACCATTGGAATTTTACGAGCTTCCCAATCAGTGAAATCACCAATCAGATCCACCGCCTGAGCATTGGGAGCCCAAACACGGAAGGTAAAGCCTTCTTGTTCTCCCCTTGTTTCCTTGTGAGCTCCTAAGTACTCTTGAAGATGGAAATTATCCCCTCTTCCAAATGTCCATAAGTCTGTGCTTCTATCCATATACTCACCTCTTTGCTTTTTTGAAAGCGTTTTCTATTTGATATTATTCTACTATAAAATCACTTAATTTTCAAGTTGATTCCTGTAAAATCATGTAAATTTATCAGGAAAAGTTTTTCCATTTTCTTTCCCGAACCTTTTACTTCATTCCTTCGCTTTCCTCCTAATCTTACTTACGATTATACTATATATACGAGGAAAATTAAACAAAAAACCGAACATTTAAATCACTATTTTTATTACTAACTAGTTTATTACGAATAAAATGAACATTTTTATGTACAATGTAAAAAAAGACTAAGACAAATTTGTCTTAGTCTTGATCGACTCTTAGTTTACGTTCACGTATTCTTTTGAAAGTTCAAGAACTTCTTCCATTGTTGAACATTCAGTCAGAGCACGGTTAGCGTATTCTTGCATTTTAGCTGTGTCGAGTTTCTTCATCAAGCTACGTGTACGAAGGACAGATGTCGCTGACATAGAGAACTCATCCAAGCCCATTCCGACAAGAAGTGGAACAGCAGTTTGGTCACCGGCCATTTCACCACACATACCTGCCCATTTGCCTTCAGCGTGAGCTGCTTTGATCACGTTATTGATCAAACGAAGGATTGATGGGTTATATGGTTGGTAAAGGTATGAAACTTGTTCGTTCATACGGTCAGCAGCCATTGTGTATTGGATCAAGTCATTTGTACCGATTGAGAAGAAATCAACTTCTTTAGCAAATTGGTCCGCAAGCATTGCTGCAGCTGGGATTTCAATCATGATACCTACTTGGATATCATCTGCCACAGCAACACCTTCAGCAAGCAATTTAGCTTTTTCTTCTTCAAGAATACCTTTAGCAGTACGGAACTCCGTCAACAAAGCAACCATTGGGAACATGATCCGCAATTTACCGTGAACAGATGCACGAAGCAAGGCACGCAATTGGGTACGGAACATTTGATTACCAGTTTCAGAGATAGAAATACGCAAAGCACGGAAACCTAAGAATGGGTTCATTTCTTTAGGAAGGTCGAAGTAAGGAAGTTCTTTATCCCCACCGATATCCATTGTACGAACAACAACAGGTTTACCATTCATACCTTCAAGAACTGCTTTGTAGGCTTCGTATTGGTCATCTTCCGTTGGGAAGTCTTGAGAATCCATGTACAAGAATTCTGTACGGTAAAGACCAACAGCTTCTGCACCATTATCGTTTACACCTTCAACGTCTTTAGGTGTACCGATGTTGGCAGCCAACTCGAAGTGTTTTCCATCAGCAGTCACTGTTTTCGCATCTTTAAGGAGAGCCCATTCAGCTTTTTGTTTAGCATAAGCTTCACCAGCTGCTTTGAAGGCTGCAATTTGTTCTTCAGTAGGGTTGATCACCACTTCACCAGTGATCCCTGAAACAGCCAAAACATCACCATCTTTGACAAGTTCTGTGATGTTATTTGTACCAAGAACAGCTGCAATTTCAAGTGTACGAGCCATGATAGCTGAGTGACTGGTACGTCCACCGATATTCGTAACAAAAGCTTTTACATACTTTTTGTTCAACTGCGCTGTATCAGATGGAGTCAAGTCATGCGCAACCACGATTGCTTCTTCATTGATAGAAGCAGGGTTTGGCAATTTCTTACCAAGCAAGTTGGCAAGGACACGTTTGGTAACGTCACGAATATCTGCCGCACGTTCTTGCATGTAAGGATTGTCTTCCATTCCTTCAAAGATCGCAATGAACATGTCAGTGACTTCTTTCAAGCCTGCTTCTGCATTGATTTTTTTCGTACGAATTGTTTCTTTGATCTGACCAATCATTTCAGGGTCAGCAAGAACCATCATATGCGCATCAAAAACTTGCGCTGCTTCTTCACCAAGGCTTGCTACTGCATTCTCCCGGATAAGAGAAAGCTCGTTTTGTGAAGCTTCAAGAGCTGCATCCAAACGAGCTTCTTCTGCACTTGTATCTTCGACTGAAACAGTCTCAAATGATAAGTCTGGTTGAATGAGCAAATATGCCTTAGCAACGGCAACACCGTCAGATGCTGCAATTCCTTTTAGCATTTTTGTCATATTTTAAGCCAATCCTTCTTTAGTCATTGTTTCTGAGATAGCTGCGATAGCATCATCAGCGTCAGCACCTTCTGCAGAGATTACAACGTCTGCTCCTTGACCAACACCAAGGCTCATAACACCCATGATTGATTTCAAGTTAACTGATTTACCTTTGTATTCAAGAGTAATATCTGAAGCAAATTTGCTAGCAGTTTGAACCAACAAAGTTGCTGGACGTGCGTGGATACCTGTTTCTGCCACGATGTGGAAATCTTTAGAAGCCATAGTTTGACTCTCCTTTTTAAAAATATTTTTTGAGTTACCTTTTGATAACCCTTACAATTTGGTATTATATCATCTTTTGAAATTTTTTTCAAGATTTTTATCACTGACTTACAGAAAAAGACTGCGAAAAATCCCAATTTAGATACATTTTAAGAAGCAACTGAAGAACAGAGAAAATATCTTTTCAATTTTCTACTATATTATAAGTAACATTTTCCTCCGCTTTCAATGAAAAGAAGCTGTTTAACCACAGGATATTGATTCACCAAAAAATTATAACTAATTAAAGATGCTTTAAAGCCTATTCCTATCCCATTTCTTCGATTTTCACACTTTTCACTCACCACAATATATTGTGCTTTGAAAACTCCATTTCATCTCTTTGCACAATATTTAGTTTTATTTTGTTGACAAGTTGCTGGATTTTGTTTATACTGTTTACAGATTTATATTTCGATAGGAGAACGGAAAAGAAATGGTAACCATTTATTCAAAAAATAATTGTGTTCAATGCAAAATGACCAAGCGATTCCTCGATAGCAATCACGTGGAATATCGCGAAATTAACTTAGATGAACAGCCAGAATTTGTAGAGCATGTTAAGAACCTTGGTTTCAATGCTGCTCCAGTTATTCAAACACCGGATGAAGTATTTTCTGGTTTTCAACCAGCTAAGTTGAAGAAACTTTCTTAATTAACACAGTATTTTGCTTAAATAGGGTCTAGCGTTAGCAACCTAACACTAGACTTTTTACTTGGAAAGAGAGGACTTCTCCTCTTCATTTTTTTGAACTAGAAAAGGATTATTATGGGATTAAAATCTCTTGAAGATGTGACGTATTTTCGTCTTAACAATGAAATCAACCGTCCAGTAAACGGCCAAATCATGCTTCATAAAGATAAAGAAGCTTTGGATGCGTTCTTTAAAGAAAATGTTGTACCAAATACTAAAGCCTTTGACTCAATTACAGACAAGATTCAGTACCTTCTCGAGCACAATTACATTGAGAGAGCTTTTATCGAGAAATACCGTCCTGAATTTTTAGAGGAATTGGCCCAATTTATCAAAGACCAAAACTTCCAATTCAAGTCCTTCATGGCGGCCTACAAATTCTATAACCAATACGCTTTGAAAACAAATGATGGAGAATACTATCTTGAAAGCATGGAAGACCGTGTCTTTTTCAATGCTCTCTATTTTGCTGATGGAAATGAAGCTATCGCGCGAGACATCGCAAACGAAATTATCCACCAACGCTACCAACCAGCTACTCCTTCTTTCTTAAACGCTGGACGTGCCCGCCGTGGGGAATTGGTATCATGTTTCTTGATCCAAGTAACCGATGATATGAATGCGATCGGACGTTCCATCAACTCTGCCCTTCAACTGTCTCGTATCGGTGGTGGGGTTGGGATTTCTCTCAGCAACCTTCGTGAAGCTGGAGCACCAATCAAAGGGTATGAAGGAGCCGCTTCTGGAGTGGTTCCAGTTATGAAACTCTTTGAAGATAGCTTCTCTTACTCTAACCAATTGGGACAACGCCAAGGGGCTGGGGTGGTTTACCTCAACGTCTTCCACCCAGACATCATCGCCTTCCTTTCAACTAAGAAAGAAAATGCTGATGAAAAAGTTCGGGTGAAGACTCTTTCACTTGGTGTCGTCGTGCCAGATAAGTTCTACGAGTTGGCTCGTAAGAATGAAGAGATGTACCTCTTTAGCCCTTACTCTGTAGAGCGTGAATACGGAGTACCATTCAACTACATCGACATCACTGAAAAATACGATGAATTGGTTGCTAATCCAAACATCCGCAAGACAAAAATTAAGGCACGTGATTTGGAAACTGAAATTTCTAAATTGCAACAAGAATCTGGCTATCCATATGTAGTCAACATCGATACTGCTAACCGGGCAAACCCTGTTGATGGAAAAATCATCATGAGTAACTTGTGTTCAGAGATCCTTCAAGTTCAAGAACCAAGCTTGATCAACGATGCCCAAGAATTTGTTCAAATGGGAACAGACGTCTCATGTAACCTTGGTTCAACCAACGTAGTTAACATGATGACTTCACCTGATTTTGGTCGTTCGATTCGTGCCATGGTTCGTGCTTTGACCTTCGTTACAGATAGCTCTCATATCGTGGCCGTTCCAACTATTGACCACGGAAATAAACTGGCGCATTCGTTCGGACTTGGAGCAATGGGACTTCACAGCTACCTTGCGCAACAATTGATCGAATACGGATCACCTGAGTCTGTCGAGTTCACTAGCATCTACTTCATGCTCATGAACTACTGGACTCTCGTAGAATCAAACAACATTGCGCGCGAACGTGGTGTTACCTTCCACAACTTCGAAAAATCTGATTATGCCAATGGTACTTACTTTGATAAGTACACGACTGGAGAATTTGTACCAAAATCTGATCGCGTCAAAGAACTCTTTAAAGATATCTTTATCCCAAGTGCTGAGGATTGGGCAGAACTGCGTGCTAAAGTTCAAGCAGATGGTCTTTACCACCAAAACCGCTTGGCTGTCGCACCAAATGGATCTATCAGCTACATCAATGACGTATCTGCTTCTATCCACCCAATTACACAACGGATTGAAGAACGCCAAGAGAAAAAAATCGGTAAGATCTACTACCCTGCAGCAGGATTGTCAACGGAAACGATTCCTTACTACACTTCTGCCTACGACATGGATATGCGAAAAGTCATCGATGTCTATGCTGCCGCAACTGAACACGTAGACCAAGGTCTTTCACTGACTCTCTTTATGCGTAGCGATATTCCAAAGGGTCTTTACGAATGGAAAACTGAAAACAAACAAACCACTCGTGACTTGTCTATCCTTCGGAACTACGCCTTTAACAAGGGTATCAAGTCTATCTACTACGTCCGTACCTTTACAGATGATGGTGGAGAAGTTGGCGCCAACCAATGTGAAAGCTGTGTCATCTAATCCGCTATCCTAGATAGCTATCAAAAGTCGGTTCGCCGACTTTTTGTGCGGTATTCTATCAATTTATGGTAGAATAGTAACGATTGAATGAATAGAAAAAGAAAGTGATGCAAATGGAAACATATTACAAAGCCATTAACTGGAATGCGATCGAAGATGTCATCGATAAATCGACCTGGGAAAAACTGACAGAGCAATTCTGGTTGGATACACGTATCCCTTTGTCAAACGACTTGGATGACTGGAGAAAGTTGTCGAATAAAGAAAAAGACCTAGTTGGTAAAGTCTTTGGGGGATTGACCCTTCTAGATACCATGCAATCTGAAACAGGTGTTCAAGCTCTTCGTGCGGATATTCGTACTCCCCATGAAGAAGCTGTCTTTAACAACATCCAATTTATGGAATCTGTCCATGCTAAGTCATACTCTTCTATCTTTTCTACTTTGAATACTAAGTCAGAAATCGAAGAGATTTTCGAATGGACCAACACCAATCCTTTCCTTCAAAAGAAGGCAGAAATCATCAACGAAATCTATCTCAATGGGACCCCTCTTGAAAAGAAAGTCGCCAGCGTTTTCCTTGAAACCTTCCTCTTCTACTCTGGTTTCTTCACACCTCTCTACTATCTTGGAAACAACAAATTGGCCAACGTAGCTGAAATCATTAAGTTGATCATTCGGGACGAATCTGTTCACGGAACCTATATCGGCTACAAGTTCCAACTTGGTTTTAACGAATTACCAGAAGAAGAACAAGAAAAACTCAAAGAGTGGATGTATGATCTTCTCTACACCCTCTATGAGAATGAAGAAGGCTACACAGAGAGCCTCTATGACGGTGTGGGCTGGACAGAAGAAGTCAAGACCTTCCTTCGCTACAATGCCAATAAAGCCCTCATGAACTTGGGACAAGATCCGCTTTTCCCAGACTCAGCAGATGACGTTAACCCAATCGTCATGAACGGAATCTCAACCGGTACCTCTAACCACGACTTCTTCTCTCAAGTCGGAAATGGTTACCTTCTCGGTGAAGTAGAAGCTATGCAGGATGACGATTACAACTACGGCCTATAAGACAAAAACCTTTCCAGATGGAAAGGTTTTTAAATATAGACAACCTATTGTTTTACATAAAACAGATAGATGATTTTCAAAAAATGACTTTTATTTTTTGAAGATTAAAAACTTTCCGCCGTGAGAAAAGTGCTAGAAACAATCATGTTTCTAGCACTCGGGAGTTTTGGAACCTTAGGTCCAAAACTAAGTCAAGGAACTTCTTTGAAGTTCGCTGACGTCCGTACTCACCTAAGAAAAGTTTTTTAGAAGACTTTATCTTCAATCTGAAACCTTTCCAGACGGAAAGGTTTTTTTGTTGCAATCTTTTTCTAATTGGATCTGCTTTTTTTTTGAAAAAAGAGGTTGGACAAACATCCAACCTCTCCGATGATTACAATTTACCTGCTACAGCATCCAACAATTCTTGGATTTTAGCTTGGTTGCTTCCTCCTGCCATGGCCATGTCTGGTTTACCACCACCACGTCCATCGACGATTGGAGCCAATTCTTTGATCACATTACCTGCATGGACCTCTTTTGTCTTGCTAGCTACAAGGACATTGACCTTTTCACCGATAGCTGCGACAAGAACAAGGACGTCAGAGTAATCTTTTTGTTTCCAGTTATCCGCAAAGGTACGAAGAGCACCTGCATCTGATACAGAAACTTGGCTGGCAATGTAACGGTGTCCATTTGCTTCTTGAACATTCTTGAAGACATCGCCTGCTGCCGCTGCTGCCGCTTTTTCCTTCAATTCTGCATTTTCTTTTTGCAATTGACGGAGTTGTTCTTGAAGACCTTCCACCTTGTGAGGGACTTCCTTAAGTTGAGGTGCTTTCAAGGTTGCTGCGACTGCTTTCAGTGCATCTTCTTGTTCACGATAAGCTTCGAAGGCTTCCTTACCAGTCACTGCCAAGATACGACGAGTTCCTGATCCGATCCCTTCTTCTTTGACAATCTTGAAGAGACCAATTTCAGAAGTGTTGCCTACGTGAGTACCACCACAGAGCTCAACAGAGTAGTCCCCGATAGTGACAACACGGACTTCTTTACCGTATTTTTCACCAAAGAGGGCCATGGCTCCCATTTCTTTAGCAGTATCGATATCTGTTTCAATCGTTTCGACTGCGATCGCTTCCCAAATCTTTTCATTGACTTGTTGTTCAATAGCGCGCAATTCTTCAGGAGTTACGGCTTGGAAGTGGGTAAAGTCAAAGCGAAGGAATTCTACTTCGTTGAGAGATCCTGCTTGGGTTGCATGGTTACCAAGGATATTGTGAAGAGCCGCATGGAGCAAGTGAGTCGCAGTGTGATTCTTCATGACACGATGACGACGATTGGTATCGATAGCCAAGGTGTATTCTTGGTTCAAGGCAAGAGGAGCAAGAACTTCAACAGTATGAAGTGGTTGTCCATTTGGTGCTTTTTGAACATCTGTCACAGTCGCTACGACGTTTCCTGCAGCATCCAAGATTTGACCATGGTCCGCAACTTGTCCACCCATTTCAGCGTAGAAAGGAGTTTCTGCAAAGATCAATGATGCAGTCCCTTCTGATACAGCCTCTACTTCTGCATTATCCGCTACGATAGCCACCAACTTAGAAGGCAATTGGCTGGCATTGTAGTTGAAGCTACTTTCAACTGTAATGTTTTGAAGGGTTTCATTTTGCATCCCCATGGATCCGCCTTTAACAGCTGATGCACGCGCACGTTCTTGTTGTTCCTTCATGGCTGCTTCAAAACCTTCACGATCGACTGTCATTCCAGCTTCTTCAGCGATTTCTTCTGTCAATTCTACTGGGAATCCGTATGTATCATAAAGTTTAAAGACATCTTGACCAGCAATCACTGTTTGACCTTTGGCTTTCAAGTCTTCAACGATGGTTTGGGCAAAGTGTTGACCAGAGTTCAAGGTACGAGCAAATGATTCTTCTTCACTCTTGATGATTTTTTCGATAAAGTCTTGTTTTTCAAGTACCTCTGGGTAGTAGCTTTCCATGATCTTCCCAACGGTCGGAACCAATTTATACAAGAAGGTTCCTTCGATCCCTAATTTTTGACCATGCATGGAAGCACGACGGAGGAGACGACGAAGAACGTAACCGCGTCCTTCATTACCTGGAAGAGCCCCATCTCCAATCGCAAATGAAAGCGAACGGATGTGGTCAGCAATCACCTTGAAGCTCATGTTATCGCCATCTGGATCATAGGTTTTACCAGACATCTTTTCAACTTCACGGATGATCGGCATGAAGAGGTCTGTTTCAAAGTTAGTCTTGGCCCCTTGGATAACGGCTACCAAACGTTCCAAACCTGCACCCGTATCAATGTTCTTGTGTGGCAATTCCTTGTACTCACTACGAGGAACAGCAGGGTCAGCGTTAAATTGTGACAAAACAATGTTCCAGATTTCGATGTAACGGTCGTTTTCGATATCTTCTGCAAGCAGACGAAGACCGATATTTTCAGGGTCAAAGGCTTCTCCACGGTCAAAGAAGATTTCTGTATCTGGTCCAGAAGGCCCCGCACCGATTTCCCAGAAGTTGTCTTCGATTGGGATCAAGTGACTTGGATCTACACCAACAGCGATCCAACGGTTGTATGAATCTTTGTCGTCAGGGTAATAGGTCATGTAAAGTTTGTCTTTAGGGAAATCAAACCATTCCGGACTTGTCAAAAGCTCATAAGCCCAAGTAATGGCTTCATCACGGAAGTAATCTCCGATAGAGAAGTTCCCCAACATTTCAAACATGGTATGGTGACGAGCAGTCTTCCCTACGTTTTCGATATCGTTGGTACGGATAGCTTTTTGAGCATTAGTAATCCGTGGGTTTTCAGGTTTGATGGTTCCATCAAAGTATTTCTTAAGAGTGGCAACCCCTGAATTGATCCACAAAAGGGTTGGGTCATTTACAGGAACCAAGCTAACAGATGGTTCTACAGAGTGGCCTTTGCTTGCCCAGAAATCAAGCCACATTTGGCGGACTTGTGCACTAGATAATTGTTTCATATTTTTCTCCTAATTTTTTTAAGATTAATTTGCGCCAGCTTCTAACATTTCGACATAATCGATGGCGACACAAAGTGAGATGACTAAATCAGCGTATTCATCCTCATACACCGATACTTGGTAGGTAGAGGTTAGATGAAAGAGTTCCTTGCTAATCTCAGCGACGATTTGATCCCGATCATCAAACAATTTGAATTCTAGGTCCCAGATATTTCCCTGTACCCGCAGTCCCAAATCTTCGATATCGTATTTATCCCTGAAGAGCGTCAGCTTTTTATGGATAAAAAAACGATCCCCATCCTTCAACTCAACCACAAACTTGGGAAGAAAGCTGATTGTTTTTTTGGTGATATGGCTCACTTCTTGTCCATTCTTATCGTAGATGGTAAAAGTCTTAGGAATCTTAAGAAAAGATCCCTCAACCTGGTACTCAACATTTCCCAACTCATCTTTGATATCGAACCGCTCGCCACCCAATCGAAATTTTTGTTTCACTTGATAGGTTCGCATCTTTTGATCTCCTTTAAAAAGCTCCAGACAACTGCCCATAAACAAAAGACAAGCCACTAAACGAAGGGCGAAAAACCGCGGTACCACCTTCATTCAATGAACTTGTCATTCTTCATTTTATATGCAATTGTCTCAGCCGAGTAGCAAAATCATTTCTCTTCCATGGCTCACACCCCCGCCACTTCTCTGATTCCGAGTAACAATGATTTATTCTCAACTATTTCATTATACAAGTTCCAAAAGGAACCGTCAACTATTTTTTAGATGATGATTTGCTATCGCTCGTTTGAACACCGATATTTTGCAAATATTGGTTAAATGTTGATTTGAAGGCATCATCTTTGACCTTGATATTGGCATTGGTCATCGCTTTTGCAATAATGCTACGGATGTAGTTGGTATCTTGCTTACGACCATCAACAATGATCTCTTTCAAACGTTTTTCGTATTTCTTCCAGTCAGAACCTTTTTCTGTCTTCTTATTCAATTTGACAATATAGTAGCTAGCAGAATAGTTTTGACCTGCTGAAACTGTGATCACATCTGAAATCCCATTTTCATCCAACTTAAAGGCAGCTTCTTTGACTTGAGATGGAATATCTGCTGTTCCTGAATCGAACTTAACTTCGCCACCTTTGTCTTTTGTAGTAGTATCTGTTGAATTGTCTTTGGCGATTTGGGCAAAGTCTGCACCTTCCGCTTTAGCTGCTTCCAACACTTCTTTTGCTTTGTCTTCTGAATCTAACTTGATAATTTGTGCTGTTACTTCTGGTGTGTAAGATTCAAAAGCCGCCTTGTAGTCAGACTCTTTGATATCTTTCTTAGCAGCTTGGTTGACTGCATATTCTAACAACATATTGCTACGGATTTGTTTCTTCGCTGTTTCTTCCGTCAAGCCTTGTTGCGCCAAGTAAGCATCGAATCGGTTCCCCAATTGTTTCTTTTGTTTAGCCAATTCTTTATCGACTTCTTTATCAGAAACTTTTGATCCATATTCTTTTTCAAAGACTTTATTGATGGTCATTTGGAAAAGAACTTGTTGAGCACCTTGGTTAGTTTTGATTTCATTATAGAAATCAGAAACTGTGATCGTGTCCCCTTTCATGGTCACGACATCTTTGTTTGTGCCATTGGCACAGGCTGCTAGTGTTACGACTGATAGCAAGGTCACAGCACCCGCTACAAGTTTTTTCTTCATGAAAATTATTCTCCGTTCCTTTTTAAACTTCTTCTATTTTACCACAAATTAGAGAGAATACCTTAAATTTACCTAAAAAGAGCTAGGATCTGGCAAAGTTACCGTCTCTGCATTTTTCCGAATTATTAAAATACCATCTCCAAGTGGCACCAAACTAGCGGTCAAATCTGGATGATTGAGAGTCGCATGAAAGAGGTTCTGAAGCCCCCGGTAAATGGTTCGTTGCCCACGACGCACTTCCATGATGTCCTTGGCAACATCTCCTCCTTGGAAAATATCATCCAATACCACGACTCCCCCAACCTCTAAGAGTTCGAGAATTCGTGGCAAAAAGACGATGTACTTAGACTTAGCAGAGTCCATGAAGACAAAGTCATAGGTCTCTGTCAAATCCTGCAAAACATCTACTGCATCTCCTTCAAGCAAGGTGATTTGTTTTCTCTGATCGTATTTAGCCAGATTTTCCTTAGCAAAGCCAATCATCTCTTCATTCCGATCAATAGTGGTAATTTGTGCATCGGGAGCATTTTCGGCCATTAAGAGCGCTGAAAATCCAATTGCTGTCCCAATTTCCAGGATTTTCTTTGGTTGTAGGGCTTGCAAGAGTAGTCTAAAGTAAGCTACCGTTTCATGCGGAATAATCGGAATATTTTCCTTGCGGGCGAATGCTTCTAACTCCTCCAAGGCACCTGCTACCGGTTTTTGACGCGTGCGCATAAAGTCAACGATCTCGTCTTTAACCACTGGCCGGCGCATATTGTGGTTGGCATTTTTACTATAAGACTCTACCATCTTATGCGAGTCCTAATTTTTCTACTAGGGCTTCAAATTCATTCAACCGACGTTCAAAGACCGCAAAGGCTGCGTCCAAGTAGTCTTCTTTTTCCATATCCACACCTGCTTTGCGGATGACATTGAGTGGATAATCAGAATTTCCAGCTTTCAAGTAGTCGATATATTTATCACGATCTTCTTGTGTTCCATGAACAATCTTTTCAGCTAAGGCTGAAGCTGCTGCAAAACCTGTTGAATATTGGAAGACATAGTAGTTATAGTAGAAGTGAGGAATCCGAGCCCATTCATATTGGATCTCAGGGTTGTCTTCTTTTGAAAGACCATAGTATTTTTCATTGAGCTCTGCATAAAGGTTGTTCAAGAACTCACTAGTCAAAACGGTACCTTCTTGGTCTGCTTTATGGATGGCATGCTCAAATTCAGCAAACTGCGTTTGACGGAAGACGGTTCCACGGAAGCCATCCAAGAAGTGATTCAAAATAGCAAAGCGAGTTGCATCGTCTTCTACTTCTTCTAACAGACGTTCGGTCAGGATATTTTCATTGGTTGTAGAGGCGATTTCAGCAAGGAAGATGGAATAGTCCCCATAGACATAAGGCTGGGTTTCACGGGTATAGCTAGAATGCATACTGTGACCAGTTTCATGGACCAAGGTGAAGAGATTATCCAATGTATCTTGCCAGTTCAACAACATGAAGGCATTGGTATCATAAGAACCACCTGAATAAGCACCTGAGCGTTTTCCTTGGTTGACATGCACATCAATCCACCGTTCGCTGAAGGCTCGTTTTACACGAGAAAGGTAGTCCTCACCCAAAACAGCCAAGACTTCTTCTGCTTTGGCCAATGATTCTTCATAGGTAAACTTGTAGTCTGTATCGGATAATGGCGTATACATATCGTACATCTTCAAGTCTGAAATTCCAAGAATTTTTGAACGCAATTGTACATAGCGTTGCAAGAGTGGCAAATGTTTGTTCACAGCTGCTACCAAGCTATCATAAACACTTTCTGGTACAAAGTTTTCAGAAAGGGCCGCTTCACGGGCAGATGAGAATTTGCGAACTTTGGCATTGAAGTTGTGAACTTTCACATTGGTTTGCAAGGTTTTAGCATAGGTATGTTGGTACTGTTCATAAACCTTGTAGAGGCCTTCGTAAGCTTCTTTACGAACGGCACGATCTTTTGATTCTACCAAAGAAATATAGTTTCCATGGGTTAATTGAACTTCTTCGCCCTTGTCATCATGTACAGTTGGGAAAACAATATCTGCATTGTCCAAGATTTCAAAAGTTTCACCACCTGCCGCAAAGATCTCACCAGCTCCTGCAAGTAATTCCTCTTCTTTTTGAGACAAGACATGTTCTTTTTTCTCTAGCAAACGATCAAAATAATGACCATATTGTTCCAAGGCTGGAACTTCACTCACAAAGGCCTTGTATTGCTCATCCGTAATGGCCATGAATTCAGACTCATAGAAGGCAAAGGTTTCACCTAACAAGCTATAAAGAGACATCCCTTTTGATTGGTACTCTTGGTATTTAGCCACTCGTGTGTCTTGGTCATTTTTCATATGGGCATAGACGTAGACCTTTTCTAAACGACGGCTCAATTCCAAATATGCATTGGTTGTATCCAACAGTGTTTGCGCTGAATCCAACAAATGACCAGCATAGTGGCTTGCTGCTTTAATATCTGCAGCTAAGCTTGCTGCTTCTTCTTCCCAAGCTTGATCTGTCGCAAAAATTGTCGACAAATCCCATTGGTATTTTTCATCAATTTCATTACGTTGTTTTACCATTTCGATTAATCCTCCAATGGTACTATTTTAGCATAAAAATGAACATTTCGGGAGGATTTCTATCTTAGAAAGTTAGCTTTTCTGTTGAGCATAAAAACGTGGGGGATAAAGGATCTGAACGGGTTGGATCCCTTGCGACTGATAATAGGTCATAAATTGCTGGTAGTAACCTTCTACATCCTCTTTAATTTGGAGCAAGTTCTGTGAAAGGATCGGACGACAAAGAGGATAAAAGAAATCCAGCCCCAGTTCCATCAGATGGTGTCCCTGCATATAGAGTTCTTCCTGAAGCTTCAGCCACTTTGGATGACGATAAAAGAGTTGCTGCTGTATATACGTTAAAAATGTACGATCGAGCTCGACTGCCATTTGCTGCATGGGTTGCGAAAGATAAGGGGTCCGTAAGACTTCCAGTAAAGACCTTTGGCCAAAAGGGAAAATTTCTGTTTGATAATGCAATCGCCCTCGTAAATCCTCATGGATGAGGTATTGTAGACGTAGCTCTTTCTTTGTCAGATCCAATTCCCAAAGATGGAACCCTCGATTCTGACTAAAATAAAGAAAGCCAGCCTGCAGCTTTGTTAGTCTTTCCTTGAGCCACAACTTTTTACCAAGTAACCAATAGACATGGTAACCGTTGGATCGATAAGCATCGCTCCTCTCCTTCAAGCGTTCTAAAGATAAGGAGCTGCACTGCACTTCCAAAGCTAAGTTCTTGTCTACTACCAAAAGATCGGCAATTTGTTGAAAGTCTGCTAAATAACTTTCTACCTCTGTATTAGATTCCTTAGAGGCCCAATCATAAAGACAAGCTTTTAATTCCAGATGTTCAAAACTCTCAGCTTCGTGATGATAGGGACAATGCTGTAATTTTATATGAGCAAAATGAGCCCGTAGAACCGAGCCATTTTTTAGACGCACTGGACTATGACAAGCTAAGCAATAGAAGGGCCCTTCTGTCACAGCTGGGATCTCTTCCATACAGTTCCACCGCTTTTGATTGTTATCCATGGCAATAAACATAGGCCCACCTCCTCATCTATATCATTCGAAAAAAAAATAGGAAAAAGGCTGGAAATTCCAACCTTTTCTTCTTTTTATTCTTCAGAATCTGAATCTGAATCATCACTAGAATCATCAGCAACAGGAGATTTACTCAATTCTTTCTGCATATCTTTCATTTCTTTACGAGTACTTTCCAACTCTTCACGAGCATCTTTCAAGATTTCGATCAAAGCTTCACGGTCTTCTTTAGGAACGACTGTACTATCTGAACCGATGCTTTCCAAGCCTTCATTAAAGATATCTTTTTGGTTTTCTAATCCTTGCTTTAAGGTACTAATCATTGCATCATATTGTTCTTTTGCAGAACCTGTCACAGAAGTACCTGCTTCTTCAGTAATAGAAACAGATTGATCCATTAATTTTGCAAACAACTTTTTGAAGTCTCCAACTGTTTTTGCCTTGCTGATTTCAGCATCTGTTAAGAGGCTAGAAGATGACGTATCTTCTGAATCTGTTGAAGTATCCTTACTTTTTGAAGTGTTAGCAGATTTGCTCGTCACTTTAGTCGTTGATTGACTGTTTGAAGTTTCCTTCTTTGTGTCTTGTTTGTTTGAACAAGCAGCTAGGGAAAAGATCGTCAAAAGAGCAGCTGTCGATAAGATCATTTTTTTCATAAAATGGTCTCCTTTATATTTATTTTACCTCATTCTACCATCGAATACTTTGACTGTCAAATTAATCACTAGTTCTTAATATTAGCAAAAAAGTTGGACAAAACACTGTGAAATCAGTGTTTCTGTCCAACTCCTCGATGATTAGTCATACAATTGTAACAATTTCATTAGTCTACTTTGCCACCAAAAAGGCCGTGAGCCTTCCCTTGGGGCATTTTTAAGGCAAAACTCAGCAAAAAGACGATCCCTACAACCCCTGCTAAAAAGAAACTCATGACTTGGTAACCACCTCTTTCAATACAGAGGGCTGCGAGAGGTTGTAAAAGAATGGTTCCTAAATAACGAGCTCCTTGGACAATAGCCATGGCAAGAACCAAGTCTTTGCCATTCACCTGTTGGGCAATAAACCGTAAGGAGACCATAATCAAAACCATCCCTGTTGTATGCTTGGCTAAAAGAGTCAAAAGCACTTTTAAGAAGACAGGACTTGGAAGAGCGTAGACAACATATTGAGCAAAAATAATCCCGATTGGAAGAGCGATCAAAACCCGTAAAGGACAGTGGTCCATGAATCGATCAGAGAAAAAGATCAAGGGAGCTTCCACTACGACGGAGATAGCTACAACCGTAGAGGCAATATGGACTGGTAGACCACTATCCATGAGTAGCTCAGGAATATAGGTATGACCAATATTTCCAACCCCTGAAGCCAAGCCAATCAACACAATAAAGAAGAGATAAGGTCCATTGTGAAGAAGAGGACGAATAGAGACAGGGTGTTTTTCCTTTTCTACGACTGTCTCTTTTTTCTTCATTCGAACCGCACTTAGACAGAAAATGCTGAGTAAAATGGTGATCAAAACCGTATAATAAACAGCTTGGGGGCTAAACTGATGATAGACCCAGCCGGCTATTTGGACACCGACCGAGTAGCCAATGGTTCCCCAAACGCGAATCTTCCCAAAAGCGTATGGACTTTGCGTTGCAAATACTTCCATCATGGGAGCTGTCCCATTCAAACAGACTAGAACAATCCCATAAAAAACGGTCAGCCAAAAGAGATTGGGGGCCCAAAGAAAACCGAAGACACCACCAATGATCACACTCAGACTGAGGGTCGTCATTTTTACGATTCCAAATCGCTCATTGATATAACCAAAGAAGGGTTGGGCTACCATGGATAAGAAAAAAGCAACCGATACCAAGGTCGACACTTGGGTTGCACTATAGTGCTTTCCCATCAAATAGACGGAAATGAGGGTCGTAAAGAGAGATGTGGACATAAAATAAAAACTATAGAGCAACATATAAGCCGCATAAGAATTTCGGAATTTTTTCATATGAATCCTTTCTAAAAATATCGGAATGAGACAATGACAAAACCCAACTGACAATCAGTTAGGTTTTATTTTACTCTTTATTATAGCGCTTTTGAGCCTCTTTTTTGCGTCTCTCACGACTTTGTTTTTCAATCGAGAGAATGATGACAAGAATGAGAATTGGAATCAAGATCAGGAAGTGATCCAGCGAAAGCCATTTACTGTGCTTAGCCGTTGTCTTTTTCCCACTTGCTGTTTCTTTGACAAGCTCTGGCTTGGCCCCTTCTTCTACCTTCATATCATCTCGGATACCTTCAGACAACGTGTAGAGATCATTATCTACTGTCAGATAGCCATCTTTTACCGCAAGGGTCGGTTCTTTAGCACCTTTTTTGACCGTTGCATAGAAGGGTTTTTCAAGTGTATAGGTCTTGCCGTCAATCTTCTGGACACCTGCATCTAGCAATTTTTTATAGCCAAAATCTTTATAGGCTTTTTCGATCAAGGCATTGCCAAACGGGTGACGGTAATATTCCCCATCTTGGTCTGCCCAATCTCCTACGCCCATAATGACAGCAATTAAGCGCTGATTGCCCCGTTTGATGGTCGCGATATAGTTGAAAGCTCCACGAGGGCTTGAACCAGTTTTCAAACCATCCACACCTTTCAAGGCATACTTGGCTCCTGGCAATGAATAATTGTAGGTATCAAAGGTTTCCTCATTTGGAGTCCCTTTTTTGACCGTGACTTGTGCTTGATTGGTATAGTTTAAAATATCTGGGTATTGATTGATAAAATGATAAACCAGAATCCCTAAATCACGCGCAGTTGTCTGGTTGGCCGCATCATTTGGATAATTGTTGACCTGATAGTAGCCCTGCAAGGTGGAGATGGCCGCCCCACTCGGGTTATTCCAGACCGTATTGGTCATCCCTAATTCCTTAGCCTTGGCATTCATGCGCTCGATAAAGGCATCTGGATCATTGTTGGACATGAGATTGGCCAACATGAGGGTCGATACATTTGAGGATGGAACCACTGTCATGGTAATCAACTCAGGAATGGTGTAGTCTACCCCAGCAACAATATTATTGTTGGAGATTTCATAGATCTTTCCGATCGCTTGATCTGAAGCGGTCGCCTTGATCACTGTATCCTTACTGATCTTGCCATTTGCCATATCTTCAAACAAGAGATAGAGCGTCATGAGCTTACTCATGCTGGCAGGATCTCTGACTTCATCGATATTGTCTTTCCAAAGAACATTGCCCGTATTTCCGTCAATAATAAGCGAAGAATGTGGACGGTTAATGGCTTGGACATTGTCATTTGGATACATCTTTTGCGCCATATCCACCAATTCATCCGCACTCGCTAGAATTGGCTGGCATAAGAGACTCAGAAGGAGGCAAATATGGATCAAATATTTTTTTATCATAAACTTTTCCTTTATAACAGTCTAATCAGCTGGAGGCTAAAATAAGCTTCTAGCCCTCATGCCCTTTCCTCTTGTCTCCCAGTAGATGAAAAGAGCTAATCCCAGCAGATAATTACTTGTATTGTACCATATTTTGAAGCAGAAAAAAACCTATCTGGCCCGAATAAATCGGCGATAGGTCCTGTTTTTTATCGACTTAACAAGCTCAAGGCTTCCTTATCCGCAATAATGGTCACATTTGGATGTCCTTGAAGGGCACTAGCTGGCACTTTTTCTGTCCTTTCACCCTCTACTGTACCTTTGATTGCTTGGGCTTTTGATTCCCCATAAGCAAACAAGACAATTGATTTCGCAGCTAAGATATTGGCAATCCCCATCGAAATGGCTTGGGTTGGTACATCTTCGATCTTATCAAAGAAACGAGAATTGGCCTCAATGGTAGAGGCATCCAACTGAACTAAGTGGGTCTGACTATCAAAGGATGTCCCTGGCTCATTAAAACCGATATGCCCATTGCGCCCGATTCCCAAGATTTGAAGATCCACTGGATGGTCTTCGAGTATTTTGTTATAACGGATCACTTCTTGATCGGCAGATTCTTCTACACCTGATGGGAGATAACTTTCTTTGAATGGTTTAGCATCAAAGAGGTTTTTCTCCATGAAATACCGATAAGATTGAGGATCATCTCCCGTCAACCCTACGTATTCATCTAAGTTCACACTGATTAGATTAGACAGATCCAAATCACTTTCACGAATTTGTTTATAAAACTCAAGGGGACTGCTTCCAGTCGCAAGACCTAAGGTTTGAGCACCTTCCTTTAAGGTTTCTTTTAATATATCAAAGGCAACTTTTCCACCCTCAATTTGGTCCTTTACTTCAATAATTTTCATTGGATAGACCTCCTATTTCTCTATGCTTTTATTATATGGTATAGACCAATTTTTGTCAAGTGAAACCGCTATCTTTTTCTGGCATTTTTTTCATTTTCAAGTCGATTCGTGATATAATGAAAGGTATGATTGTATCACTATTATTCATCATTTTTTTGATCGGACTCCTTGTCTTTCTCTTATCTTTCTTGATTCATCAAAGAAAGATTCTCAAGGTCCTGATCTTTTTGATGGGAATCAGCCTGATGCTCTTAGCTGTCGGGACTACCATCTATCTACTCACAAATTTATTATAAAAGGAGCGCAAATGAATACCAACGACTTTGACTTTGATTTGCCTGAAGAACTGATTGCCCAAACCCCTCTTGAAAAACGAGATGCCTCTAAACTCTTGATCCTCGATCGAAAAACAGGGCAATTCCAAGACCGTCATTTTGATGCAATTTTGGATGAATTGGAGCCAGGAGATGCTCTTGTCATGAACAATACGCGCGTTCTACCAGCCCGCCTTCATGGAGTCAAACCAGAAACAGGTGGTCACGTCGAATTCCTTCTCCTTAAAAATACGCAAGATGACTGTTGGGAAGTCTTGGCAAAACCTGCAAAACGCTTAAAGGTAGGGGCCACAGTCAGCTTCGGAGATGGTCGTTTGACCGCAACCGTTGAGGAAGAATTGGAGCATGGAGGCCGTATCGTTCGCTTCCACTATCAAGGGATCTTCTTAGAAGTTTTGGAAAGCCTTGGCGAAATGCCACTTCCTCCCTATATTCACGAAAAGCTTGCTGACCGCGAGCGCTACCAAACCGTTTACGCCAAAGAAAATGGGTCTGCTGCAGCTCCAACGGCAGGTCTTCATTTCACCCAAGAATTGCTCCAAAAGATTGAAGCAAAAGGGGTTCACCTGGTCTATTTGACCCTTCATGTGGGCCTAGGAACCTTCCGTCCAGTATCTGTGGACAATCTTGAAGACCATGAGATGCACTCTGAATTCTACCAACTTTCCGAAGAAGCTGCTGCTACCCTTCGTCAGGTAAAAGCTGCAGGAAAACGCATCGTAGCTGTTGGAACGACTTCTATTCGAACCCTTGAAACGATTGGCAATAAATTTGATGGAGACATCCAAGCCGATTCAGGCTGGACCAATATTTTTATCAAACCAGGTTATGAATGGAAAGTCGTCGATGCCTTTTCTACCAACTTCCACCTTCCAAAATCAACTCTGGTCATGTTGGTTTCTGCCTTTGCCGGCCGTGAATTAACCCTCGAAGCCTACCACCATGCGATTCAAGAACGCTACCGGTTCTTTAGTTTTGGGGATGCTATGTTCATCAAGTAAAGGAGTCTCTCATGAATAAAATTGAAAGTCGCCACCGCTTGATCCGCTCGATCATTTCTGAGCGTAGGATTCATACCCAACAAGAACTTCAAGAAGCCTTAGAAGCAAATGGCGTTCTCGTTACCCAGTCCACCCTTTCACGGGATGTCAAATCCTTGAATCTAGTAAAAATTAACGAGGGGGATAGTTCCTACTATGCCATGAATACTATCGCTCCTTCCCGTTGGGAAAAGCGCCTGCGGATGTATATGGAAGATGCCTTAGTTATGTTACGGCCCGTTCAAAACCAGGTTGTTGTAAAAACTCTTCCAGGCCTTGCCCAATCCTTTGGTGCGATCTTAGATGCACTGGAACTGGATCAAATCGTAGCCACCATCTGTGGAGACGATGTCTGTTTAGTCATCTGCGAAGACAACCAAGGAGCTTTGGATTGCTTTGAAAAATTAAAAGAATTCACCCCACCCTTCTTCTTTAGTAAATAAAAAGAGAGTGGGACAGAAATCGGTAATTCGTTAGAATTCGATTTCGTCGTCCCACCTCCGCACAGTTGAGTAGGGC